>CAZQXC010000005.1:0-34195 GCA_964597075.1 uncultured Roseivirgaceae bacterium
GCTTTGATTCGCGAAAAGTAAAACCCGGATTTTTGTTTGTGGCCGTTAAAGGCACACAAACAGACGGGCATCAGTTTATTTCAAAAGCGGTGGATTTGGGAGCGAGCGCAATTGTATGTGAAACTTTACCTGAAACCCTATATGAAAAAACAACCTACGTCACAGTTAAAGATAGCGCGAAATCGCTGGGAATTATTGCTGCTAACTTTTTTGGCAACCCGTCACAAAAACTAAAACTGGTTGGAGTTACCGGCACGAACGGTAAAACAACAGTGACAACATTGCTGTATAAACTGTTCGGATCACTGGGTCATCGATGCGGTTTAATCTCCACGGTGGAATACCGCATCGTTGACCAGGTGCTTCCCGCATCGCACACCACGCCCGATCCTGTTCAGCTCAATGAGCTTCTGAAAAGAATGGTGGATAACGGTTGTACCTACGCCTTTATGGAGGTGAGTTCGCATGCTGTCGATCAGGAACGCATCGCAGGATTGCAATTTGCGGGTGCAATTTTTACCAACATCACGCATGACCATCTTGATTACCATAAAACATTCGAGAACTACATCAAAGCAAAGAAAAAGTTCTTTGACCAACTGGGAGCCGAGGCATTTGCGCTTGTAAATGCAGATGATAAACGCGGAATGGTGATGCTTCAGAATACAAAAGCAACGAAGTACACCTTTGGTCTGAAGAAATTAACCGACTTCAAAGGCAAGATGATCAGCAATACCATTGAGGGGTTGGAAATGGAGATGATGAATAAACCCATCTGGTTTAAGCTGATTGGCGATTTCAATGCGTATAATATACTGGCTGTATTTGGGGCAGCTATGTTGTTCGATCAGGACCCGGATCAAACGCTCACCATTCTTTCATCGCTCCAAAGTGCACCAGGTCGATTTGAGCAGATCGTTCCGGGCTCTAAAATTACGGCTATTGTGGACTATGCCCATACTCCGGATGCACTAAAAAATGTATTGGAAACTATTAAGCAGTTTCGTTCGGGTAATGAGCAGGTGATTACCGTGGTTGGATGTGGAGGAAATCGGGACAAGACCAAGCGCCCGCTTATGGCAAGCATTGCTGTTCGCTTTAGCGATAAGGTTGTTCTCACTTCGGATAATCCGCGCGATGAAGATGCTATGGAAATTATTCACGAAATGCAAACCGGAATTGGACCGAGTGATGCACGCAAGACATTGGTGATTGCTGATCGTGAAGAAGCAATAAAAACTGCCTGCATGATGGCGAATGAGAAGGATATCATACTGGTAGCGGGAAAAGGGCATGAAACGTATCAGGAGATTAAAGGTGTGAAATACCCTTTTGATGATAGAGAAGTGGTTGAACGCATGTTAAAACTTGTAGCAAACTAACTAAAAGAATGCTGTATTATTTATTCGATTATTTGGATAAACAATTCGACCTGATCGGGGCAGGGGTGTTCAAGTACATCTCATTCCGAGCGGGCATGGCTGCGTTCTTCTCATTGCTGATCACCATTACGCTTGGAAAGTCGTTGATTAACTTACTGCGAAGGAAACAAGTAGGTGAGGATATCCGTGACCTTGGCCTGGAAGGACAAATACAAAAGAAAGGAACCCCAACCATGGGTGGGCTCATTATCATCGCTGCTATTCTGGTGCCTACATTGTTGTTTGCACGATTGGATAATATCTACGTGATCCTGCTTATCGTGGCAACAATCTGGTTAGGATTCATCGGCTTCCTGGATGATTATATTAAAGTTTTTAAAAAGGATAAAGAAGGTCTTGCGGGACGATTCAAGATTGTCGGCCAGGTGGTGTTAGGTTTAATTGTTGGTCTTACCCTCTACTTCCACGAGGATGTTGTTGTACGTGAGGTTCAGCCTGAGTCATTGGCGAGCATCAGCACCCTTATGTTACTGCAAGATCAGGATCAAGTGGAAGAACAGGAACGCTTACTGAAATACAAGGATGTAAAGTCAACCAAGGCAACTATTCCATTTTTGAAGGATAACGAATTTGATTATAAAAATCTTCTTCCATTTATACCGGATGCATATACATGGATAACGTATGTACTGGTGGTTATAGTAGTGGTTACCGCAGTATCGAATGGTGCTAATATTACGGATGGAATAGATGGTTTGGCCGCTGGAACCTCAGGTATTATTGCACTTACACTGGCAATTTTCGCGTACCTCTCGGGTCGTGTCGATTTCTCCAGCTACCTCAATATTATGTATATCCCCAACCTCAGTGAGCTGGTAATTTTTACCACGGCATTGGTGGGGGCATGCCTCGGTTTCCTTTGGTACAATGCCTATCCGGCCCAGGTTTTCATGGGTGATACTGGAAGTTTAACGATTGGCGGAGTAATTGCCGTGTTGGCGTTGGCCATACGTAAGGAGTTACTGATACCGGTGATCTGTGGAATTTTCCTTATTGAAAGTCTTTCGGTTATCATCCAGGTAGCTTACTTCAAGTACACCAAAAGGAAATATGGTGAAGGCAGAAGAATCTTTTTAATGTCCCCGCTACACCATCATTACCAAAAGAAAAATATGCATGAATCCAAGATTGTAACACGCTTTTGGATTGTAGGAATATTATTGGCCATACTAAGCTTAGCTACACTAAAACTACGATGAGAGTACGAGTAGTCATATTAGGCGCTGGAGAAAGCGGAACAGGAGCAGCCTTGCTGGCAAAAGCAAAGGGTTACGAAGTTTTTGTGTCTGATAAGGGTGCCATTAAGGATAAATACAAGGACGAATTGGTTCGCCATAAAATTGAATTTGAAGAAGGTAAGCATACGGAAGAAAAAATATTCAATGCGGCATTGATTGTTAAAAGTCCTGGCATTCCGGAAAAGGCTGAGTTGGTCAAGGCGATAAAAGTAAAGGGAATTGAAATTATTGATGAAATCGAATTTGGTTTTCGATTTATTCAGGGTAAGGTTATTGCCATTACCGGTACCAATGGAAAAACTACCACTACGCTTCTTACTTATCATTTGCTAAAAGCAGCTGGGTTTAGTGTAGCACTAGCCGGTAATGTAGGGGAGAGCCTGGCGAGCAAAGTGGCGCACAGTAAACATGAGTGGTATGTCGTTGAAATAAGTAGTTTCCAGTTAGACGGTACAAAAAACTTTAAACCAGCTATAGGTATTCTACTCAATATTACACCCGATCACCTTGACCGGTACGACAATAAGTTCGAGAATTATATAGCCTCCAAATTCCAGTTGATTCAGAACATGGAAGCTAATGATCATTTTATTTGTTATGGAGATGACCCCGTAATTGCTTCTGCTATTCAGGCACAAAAACCAACCCCACGTATGGTTAATATAAGCTTAAAAGCAGATGCAAAAACGCAAGTACACTATGATGGTGAAGTAATGCATTTCGGTTTTGATGAAAACTTTACGGTTACTCAATCTGAAACAACGCTTAAAGGTCCGCATAACCTCATCAACACCATGGCGGCAGTTTCAGCTGCCTATTTGGCGGGTGCTAAACTGAATGCTATTCGAGAGGGTTTAAAGACATTCAAGAATGCTCCTCATCGGCTGGAACATGTGGGTACAATAAACGGAGTTGATTTTATCAATGACTCAAAAGCCACCAATGTCGATTCGGTTGTATATGCACTGGGAAGTTACCATCAATCACTGATTTGGATTGCCGGGGGTATTGATAAGGGTAATGACTATAATCTTATTAAAGATCAGGTAAGCAAGAAAGTTAAAGCACTAATTTGTTTGGGTACAGAAAACGAGAAGCTGAAGAATTTCTTTGGAGGCTTGGTAAAAACTGTTCTTGAGACTCAGAGTGTGTCAGCCTTGGTGAGGCTCGCACTCCGGGAAGCAAAACCTGGTGACGTTGTGTTGCTTTCACCGGCCTGTGCAAGCTTTGATTTGTTTAAAAATTATGAGGATAGGGGCGACCAGTTTCGAAGGGCAGTACAAGAATTAAAAATGGAAGTCGAAAACCACTTGGTATGATTAAACTAAAAACATGGGCCGATAATAATTTGCAGGGCGATCGAGTGATCTGGGCTGTTGTATTCTTTTTATCTATAATCAGCATTTTAGTAGTGTATAGCTCTATTGGTACACTGGCCTATAAACGCGCAATAAGTCCTGAAAAATATTTGCTTACGCATACCATGCATGTTCTCATCGGCTTAACAGCCATGTGGTTTGCACATCGGGTGGATTACCGGTATTATTCTCGCCTTTCCCGTATTGCTCTTTGGATAAGTGTTCCGCTTTTGATTTATACGTTTACAAATGGCTCCACACTTAATGAAGCATCGCGTTGGATTCAAATTCCGATTATTGGTTCCTTCCAGCCATCCGATTTTGCCAGTTTGGCGTTGATTGTCAACCTGGCCAGCATGTTATCAAAGCGTCAGCAAAACATAGATGATATAAAGGAATCACTTATCCCTATTCTTTTTTGGTGCGGCATCATCTGCGGACTAATTGCATTAACCAACATGTCGACTGCCGTACTCTTGTTGATGACGTGTATGCTTATCATGTTTATAGGACGAGTACCATCGAAGTATTTGGCTATGCTATTGTTTGTAGGTATTCTCTTTGGCTCACTGGCATTCAAATTTGGAGTTCGGGGTGGAACGGTTATTAGCCGTGTCACTGATTTTGTTGAATATGTAAAAGGTGAGAAGGAACTTCCCTTTCAAGCCAAGCATGCCCACATAGCTATTGCAACCGGAGGTGTTGTTGGAAAAGGTCCGGGTAATAGTGACCAACGCAATATACTTCCTCATCCTTATTCAGATTTTGTATATGCTATCGTTATTGAAGAATATGGAATTATGGGGGGAGTAGTCGTTCTCATGCTTTATCTCGTACTGCTGCATCGTGGAATGAAGGCAGCATATAATAGTGAGCGTGCCTTTGCGGGATTGCTATCGGCAGGACTAAGTTTTGATATCGTATGTCAGGCAATGATTAATATGGGTGTTGTAGTTGGGTTAGGTCCGATTACAGGTCAGACATTACCGTTGATCAGTATGGGCGGAACCTCCATGGTGTTCACCGGCCTTTCACTGGGGATAATTCTGAGTGTAAGTCGGGGTGAACGTGATGATGTTTGGGAGCGGAAATCAACAGGAGCGGAGATAAAGGAGAATAAGAATATAGAAGCAAAGGCAGCATAAAGAATTGAAAAAGAACCAACCATATCGATTAATTATCAGCGGAGGCGGAACAGGTGGACATATTTTTCCGGCTGTGGCCATTGCCAATGAGTTTAAAGAACGCCATGCTGATGCAGAAATACTTTTTGTTGGTGCCCAGGGCCGCATGGAGATGACACGTGTTCCGGAAGCGGGCTACAAGATTATTGGTTTGTGGATAAGTGGTTTACAACGTTCGTTAAAATTATCAAACCTTCTATTTCCTGTTAAGCTACTGGTGAGTTATATCCGGGCAATGATGATTGTAAGAGAATTCAAACCCCATGCCGTTATCGGCACAGGTGGTTATGCCAGCGGTCCGATTATGATGGCGGCTACCCGCTTAGGAATTCCTTCTGTTGTTCAGGAGCAAAATTCATTTGCAGGGCTGGCCAATAAGCAAGTGGCTAAGCGCGTAAGCAAAGTGTGTGTGGCGTACGATGGCATGGAGAAATATTTTCCGAAGAATAAAATTATACTCACGGGAAACCCGGTACGTGAGGATATTCTTACTATAACCGGTAAACGAGAACGCGCTTTAAATCAATTTGGATTTAACACGGGTACCAAAACATTATTAATCATCGGTGGAAGTCTTGGGGCAAGAACCATCAACGAAAGTATTTTAAACGGTATTGAAAAACTGATAGATGCCCGTATTCAAATTATCTGGCAAACAGGCAAGGGGTATTTTGAAGCCTGTAAGGCAAGTGTTAGTAAATATGATTTAAGAAGAATCAGAGTTTATGATTTTCTTAAGGAGATGGATCTTGCTTATGGAGTTGCCGATGTGGTGATATCAAGGGCAGGGGCACTTGCTGTATCAGAGTTATGTATAACCGGTAAGGCTTGTATTCTTGTTCCTTCACCCAATGTTGCCGAAGACCATCAGACAAAAAATGCCATGGCGTTAGCAGATCGTCAGGCGGCCGTGGTAGTAACGGATAAAGATGCGGGAAATATGTTGGTGGAAGAAGCATTGAAACTCTTATTCGATGAGCAACGCACGGATAAATTGAAGTCGAATATTAGCGTAATGGCGAAGCCAAATGCCACACGAGATATTGTAAATGAAATTGAAAAATTGATAGGCGCTGAAGCTGAACCGGTAAAGAATAACCATCAGCCTATCGCTATGGTAGTGAATTGATAACATGAACAGTATAGATAAATATCAAAATATTTTCTTCCTCGGTATCGGAGGTATCGGTATGAGTGCGCTTGCCCGTTGGTTTATCAAAATGGGATTGCGCGTTTCAGGATACGACCGTACGAGAACAACATTAACGCAACAACTTGAAGCGGAGGGTATGTTGGTTCATTATACCGATGCTATAAACAATATACCTGCTGCAGTATTGCAGGAGAAGGAGAATACACTCGTTGTATTTACGCCCGCTATTCCAAATGACCATAAGGAATACAATTACTTGTTACAAGAAGGATACACCATACTGAAGCGCTCCGAAATTCTTGGATTAATTACCAAAAATTATAAAACCATAGCCGTTGCCGGCACCCATGGCAAAACCACCACTTCTTCTATGGTGGCACATATTCTTAAATCAGCCAATAGGAATATGGTAGCTTTTCTGGGTGGCATTACCACAAATTATGAATCAAACCTGGTAATGCATGGTGAAATCGGAGAAGATACCCTTGTGGTGGCGGAGGCAGATGAGTTTGATCGTTCATTCTTAAGACTTTTTCCGGAGATGGCCATCATCACTTCAGCCGACCCAGACCATCTTGATATTTACGGTAATCATGAAAGTATGATTACTTCATTTAAAGATTTTGTTAAGCAGATTAACAGTAAAGGAACATTAATTATACATGAATCTATTGCTGAAAAGTTAGCAGGTGAGATGACCACACTAACTAAAATTACTTACAGCATGAGCCGGGGGCAATTTTTTGCCGGCAACATTACTGCGCATAGCGGATTTTTTGAATTTGACCTGATGGGTTTCGGCCCTAAGGTTGAACGAATCAGGCTCGGTGTCCCCGGTTTTCATAATGTAGAAAATGCAGTAGCAGCTTCTATTGCTGCTCAGGCCTGTGGCTTGCGTGTTGCTGAAATTAAAACGGGGTTGGAATCATTCCGTGGTGTGAAACGCAGGTTTGAATTTGTATATCGGAATGATAAGGTGATTTTTATTGATGACTACGCGCATCATCCAACAGAGATTGAAGCTTTTCTGCGATCTGTAAAATCCATGTATCCGCGCAAAAAGCTTACCGTGGTGTTTCAACCTCACCTCTATACCCGTACCCGGGATTTTGCTGAAGGATTTTCGAAGAGCCTTAGCCTGGCAGACGAATTGTTTTTGATGGACATTTATCCAGCACGTGAACTTCCTATTGCTGGTGTAGATTCTGATATGTTATTGGCTGGTATTACCGCTCCGGTGAAAGTTCGTTGTGGTAAAGCAGACTTAATGGAAAAGCTTGAACAGTGTGATGTTGAGATTATAGCAACAGTAGGAGCAGGCGATATTGATACGTTTGTACAGCCGATTAAAACTATGTTAGAGAAGCGTTATGAAAATTAAGTTCAACATGGGTAAGAAGGTAAAGATTGGCGTGGCGCTGGTGGTGCTCTTTTTCTTTATTGGATTTAGTGAGCGTCAACAGAGCTCAGTTGCTGTTAAGGATGTTATCATTAAAATTGAGAATATCCGTGAGAATCATTTTGTTGATGAACAGGATATTGTTCAGCTCATGAAGCTGGATTATGAGAACCTGAAGGGTGCCAATTTGAATCGATTAAACCTGAAGGAAATAGAAAACAGAATTAAGAACGACAGGTTTATTAAAAGCGCCCAACTCTACAGCGATGTGAAGGGGAATCTTGTGGTGAAAGCAACATTACGCAGACCAGTGGCCCGAATTATCCGCGTTGACGGACCTGATGTGTATATCGGTGAAGATGGTACCATTATGCCGGTTTCAGAGAAATTCACATCGCGTGTTGTGTTGATAAGTGGGCCATATGTAAGACAATTTTTATTGGTAGATAATATTTTAAAGCATGACGATGGACAAGAGTTGATGGCTATGCTGCAAACCATTCGTGAGGATGATTTCTGGCGCGCTCAGGTGGCGCAACTGGATATCGACAATAAAGGAAGAATATTCATTATTCCTCAGGTGGGTAACCAAACCATAGAATTTGGTCATGCCGATAAACTTGATGCTAAGCTTCGGAAGCTTAAAATGTTTTATAAGGAAATATTACCCCAAATGGGCTGGAATAAATACAAACGAATAAGTCTTGAATTTGAGGGTCAAATAGTAGCAGAATAGTAATGACTAAAAGAAACAACCACTATAAATAACACAATCATGGAAAATGAAAAAATAATTGTCGGACTGGATATTGGCACAACAAAAATATGTGTCATTGTAGGCCGTAAAAATGAGTTTGGTAAACTCGAAGTGCTCGGAATGGGTAAGGCCGAATCGGAAGGTGTAGTGAAAGGTATTGTATTCAATATCGATAAAACAGTATACGCTATCGAGAAAGCAATTAAAGAAGCAGGCGATCAGGCAGGTATTGATATTGGTGTGGTGAATGTGGGTATTGCCGGCCAGCATATCCGCAGCTTTATCCAGCATGGTGGCATAACCCGATCCGCGAAGGAAGAGGAAATTACCATTGATGATGTAGAACGCCTCACACAGGATATGTACCGGATGGTGGTGCCTCCTGGTAGTCAGATCATCCATGTAATGCCACAGGATTATATGGTGGACTATGAAGAAGGAATTAAAGAACCTGTTGGAATGTCGGGTGTTCGTTTGGAAGCTGATTTCCATATAATCACCGCTCAAACCAACGCCATCAATAATATAAATAAATGTGTGCGGAGGGGAGGGTTGGAAATAGAAGATCTTATTCTTGAACCGCTTGCTTCGAGCCTTGCGGTATTGAGTGAGGAGGAAAAAGAAGCGGGTGTTTGTTTAATTGATATTGGAGGAGGTACAACAGACATCGCAATATTTTATGACAACATTATTCGTCATTCTGCAGTAATTCCATTCGGTGGAAATATTGTTACAAATGATATCAAACAAGGTTTAATGGTGCTGCCACAACAGGCTGAACAGTTAAAGACTCGTTTCGGAAAAGCTATTTCTGAAGAAGCCAGCCCGAATGAGATTGTTTCTATTCCCGGTATACGCAATCGGTCAGCAAAGGAGATATCCACTAAAAATCTCGCCAATATTATTCAGGCACGTATGGAAGAGATTATTGAAATGGCGCATGCTGAAATTATCAGCTCTGGCTTTGAAAATCGTTTGGCAGGGGGTATTGTGATAACCGGTGGTGGCGCACAACTCAGTAACCTGAAGCAATTAGTAGAGTATATGACGGGCATGGATACCCGTATTGGCTATCCGAATGAGCATCTGGGTAAAAGTAAGATTGAAGCGGTAAAAAGTCCAATGTATGCTACCGCTGTTGGCTTAGTATTGGCAGGCTTTCGTTCACTTGACGAGCGTGAAGACAATTACAGAAAGGCACGCGAATTAGTTAAAGCTTTACCAAAAGCGAAACACACTGGTCCATCCAGAAATTTCTTTAATGAAATACTAACGAAAACAAAAAGTTTACTGATCGATGACCTCGATAGTAAAAATGAATACTAAAATGAATCAACCACTAAAACAATAAAATCATGATTGAAACCGGATCGTACCAATTCGACATCCCCAAACACCAATCGGGCTCACAGCGCTCGATCATCAAGGTGATAGGTGTTGGAGGAGGAGGCAGCAATGCCGTGAACCACATGTTCCGTCAGGGAATTAAGGACGTAGAATTTGTGGTGTGTAACACCGACTTACAGGCGCTGAACAGCAGTCCTGTTCCTACCAAATTGCAAATTGGCGTTGACCTTACTGAAGGACTTGGCTGTGGAGCTAACCCAAAAGTAGGAAAGGGTGCTGCCATTGAAAGCAAAGAACAAATTCGTGAGTTTCTGGAAGGCACAAAAATGCTTTTTGTTACTGCCGGCATGGGTGGAGGTACCGGCACGGGTGCCGCACCTGTAATTGCAAAGATTGCCAAGAGTATGGGCATCCTTACTGTAGGTATAGTTACGGCACCTTTTGTTTTTGAGGGAAAAAAGAAAAAGGAATTGGCCGAAATTGGTATTAAGGCACTTCGCAGAAGTTGTGATACAGTTTTGGTAATTCTTAATGATAAGTTGCGCGAGATCTATGGGAATCTTGCTATTGGAAAAGCCTTTGCACAAGCTGATAATGTATTGACTACGGCCGCTAAGGGTATTGCTGAAATCATTACCCTTACAGGGTATGTGAATGTTGATTTTCAGGATGTACGAACCGTAATGTACAATGCAGGCCCAGCCGTTATGGGTACGGCCGAAACTCGCGGGGAAAATCGTGCACGCAATGCTGCCAGTGGTGCATTGGCGTCACCCTTGCTCGACAACTGCGACATTATGGGTGCCAAAAAAATTCTGCTCTCTATTATTTCTGGAGCTGAAGCGGAATTGCAAATGGATGAACTCATGGAAATCACTGAATACATCCAACAACAAGCGGGTGAAAATGCTGAGGTGATTTTTGGGCATGGTGTTGATGCTGCATTAGGCGACAGGTTGAGGGTTACAGTTATTGCTACCGGTTTCGACCATGAAGATGAGCATGAAGAAGAGGAACATACCGAACTTCCGGAAAGAAAAATAGCAGCAGAGATTAAAAAAGTCCACGATCTTGAACGGAACCAAATCTGGTTGTTCGAACAAGATCAGCCCATTGGTGTGTCCAGAGAAGTAGAGTTGAAAGAGAAAGAGGAATACAGGGAAGAACAACAGGATGAGGAAACACCTGTACAGCATGAAGTGATATTTAAAGGCCCGTTTAACCGTATTGAAGATGACCAGGAAGATGATGCCATTGATGATGATGGGGAGGAAGGATTATTTGGTTTGCATGATGATGAATTTGATCGGGAACAGGAGAAATACAGTGATCAGGTCATCAATGAAGAAGGGATGATGGAACTTCGCAATACCCGTAAGCGACTGGAAGATCAGGCCCGTGAACGAAAGGATAAACTTAAGAATGCACGCAAGCAGGAAATGACCAAAGAAGAGTTTAATGAGAAATGGGCATTGCCTGCGTACCTGAGAAGGGGAATTAAGATGGACAATGTTCCACACTCTTCGGAGTCGTTTATTTCAAAATACAATTTGAATGACGACAATAATATTTTGGGTAACAACAAATTTTTACATGACAATGTTGATTAACCTGTTGGTTAAATAGAAATGATGCGATTGCAGCCTATGATTTCAAAGGTATGGCATTTCCGGTGCGACTGGTATTTTACTCCATTCGTAGTGGTTGTTGGTGGTAAATATTTTTTGCCGGCACCGGTATGCCTTTTTATCAATCCCGATTAACGGGACACTTTTTACCTTTGAAAAGCCCCGACAGACGGTTGGGGCTTTTTTTATTTTCTTCCCGCTACGAAATTAGGTCTGATAAGGTTGCAAACAAATTAAGCGAAGTTTGGTCTCATACTTGCATCTCTGTAATATGACCAAATTGAACACTTATGAAACGGTTTTTTTTCTTCGTTTTGCTGCTTGGCTTGTCAGCTTGCGAGTTTTATTACGATGAATCCGTACACAATTCACGCGATCGTATTATTGGGCGCTATGATATGGAAGAATACAGTGAGACATTTAATGAGTTTACACGCTATACACTTTGGGTGGAACGATCCGGAAGAAGTTCAGACGCCATCTGGATTGATAATTTCTATGCCGTAAACATCCGTGTTCGGGCTACGGTAAATTTTGATAAGATTACAGTGCCTCGCCAAACTGTTAATGGCTATGAAGTGGAGGGTGTAGGCACCGTTTATGGAAACCACATCACGTTTAATTATCGGGTTCGGGATGTATACAATAGCTATAGAACAGATTTTCTGAACGGAACGGCTTACAAAGATTATTAAGCCGCCACTCAGTTCAACTCCTTTTCTAAGACCATCGGGATTATCAATTCCGATGGTCTTTTTGTTGATTCAGTAAATTTAATTTCCAGGTGGCGCGTTTTAATTAGACTTTTTTAACCCGCACTGAAGTGGTTTCATCATCCAACACTTCAATAATATCCCCCTTCTCCAGGAATTCTCCTCGGGTAAATGCATCATAAAGCTGTCCGTCAATCACTACCTTGCCACCCGGTCGAAGTACCGTGTGGGCAATTCCTTGTTTTCCTTTCAGGGATTCTTTAGAAGCACTTACCGTAAAACCCTGATCGCGTTGCTGTGTATCCGTTAAGGCGATACGTTTGAAAAATCCCGAACTTGAAAGCCGTGCACCTCCGGCAAACAGCAGAATAATACCTCCTAGCATGCCGCCAAAGGTTGCCGCTACGGCATACAACAAGTCATTGGCCGGAACAAATTGGAAATCAAAGGCATCGTTATTGATCATGATAAGAATAAGTGATACTACGGTGAGGGATATACCGACTATTCCTGCAACACCAAACCCTGGAAGAACAAAAATCTCAACACCAATCAACGCGAGACCAGCGAAAAGTGCAATGATTTCCCAGTTCTCTGCCAGACCGTTCAGGTAATAGGGAACGAGGTAAAGTATGAGGGCCACGCCTGCTGCAAAAAGCGGGAATCCTACACCTGGTGTTTGAAGCTCAAAGTATATTCCCCCAATAATGATAAGTATGAGTATGCCGCTGATAAACGGGTTTAGAAAAAAGGCAATTACCTTCTCGCTCGCCTGAAGTTCAAATTTTACAAGATCATAGTTCTCAACTTTGTTCCGTTTCAAAATTTCTTCAATAGACTCAACCTTAGCTTCACAAAAGCCATGTTTAATGGCCTCGGATGTTGAAAAGGTTATAATTTGTCCTTCCACGGTAATGCTGTCAATGGCAATGCTTTCATCCACCATACCTTCGGCAATGCGAGGGTTACGCCCCTTCTCTTCGGCCGTAGAACGCATAATAGAACGCATGTACGACTGATATTTGTCGGGAGCTTTTTCTCCGGTTCCTGTAACTACAGTTGCGGCACCGATGCTGGCCCCTGGCGACATATAAATGCTGTCGCATGCTATGGAGATAAGGGCACCTGCAGAAGCCGCATCGGAATTAATAAAAACCCAAACCGGCTTTTTATACTGCATAATCTTGTCAACAATCTCCTTAGAATCCGTGAGTACTCCGCCATAGGTATCCATTTCAATGATTACAATATCCGCTTCAATTTTACGGGCATTGTTGAGGGCCAATTCAACATATCTGTTGGTCCGTGGATCAATCTCGCTTTTTATTTCCATAACCATAACTTTGGTTTGTTGGGCCTGGGCAACCAGGGTAACCGAAAGGATCAGTCCGAATAGAATTTGCTTCATGTTATGTCGGAAGTTTATAAGGTAAATACGCACAAAATTAACCATTATACAACCCGCCCGGTACCATCTTGTTTACACCGGATGAATGTTTTATTAGTATACGTATTTGGCTGCATATTTGATGCTATTTCATACCAAGGTGCTGAAGGTTTGTGCGAGGAACCTTTTTTGCACCTTTAAGTTTGTGTAATTTCGTATCAAAATAAGTAAACGACAGGTTCGTTACAGAGGTATGTTTAAACTTTTAGTAATAACCGGTCTCTCATTTTTTAATCCCCGGGCAGACTCGATTGGGATGGAGACCATTAACGGAAAGACTTTTATTGTTCACCAGGTGAGCGAGAAGGAGACGCTTTACGCCATTTCCAGGCGTTATGGGGTTACCGTGAATCAGATTTTAGAGTTTAATATAACCGCTGATGCCGGACTGGAAATCGGGCAAATTCTTAAGGTTCCCTATATTCCCAAGCCTAAACTTGCTAAGGGCTCAACGGTACATAAGGTAGCTGAAAAGGAAACCCTGTTTTCAATTTCAAAATTATATGGTGTTAGCATTGACGAAATAAAGCAATGGAACAACCTCAGCGATAACTCCCTTGCACTCGGACAGGAATTAGTGATTAAGTCTGTAAATACAGTTAGTACCACTGCCATCACACCCGTTGGCCTTCAGCTTAAATCGCAACGAACCGTCCATACGGTGGCTGAGAAGGAAACACTTTTCAGTATTTCACGGCTATATGGTGTTACTGTTCAGCAAATCAAGGATTGGAATAACCTTATTGGAGAAGAGCTGAAGATCGGCCAGATCCTTTTTGTTGCCCAACCCATGTATTCATCGGAAACTACCGTGGTAAAACAACCGACAGAGACAACCGTAGTCCAAGTGCAGGAATCAAAGCAGCCGGAAGTAAAGGTTGTTCCACCAGAAGAGAAAAGTCCGGTAATCACCATTTCGGAATCGGTTCCTAATAAAGATGAGGTAAAGCATTCGGGTCTGGCGGAACTTATTGAAGGAACAGAGGCCAATCGAAAATATTTAGCACTTCACCGTACGGCACCGGTAGGCACCATTCTTAAAGTTCGAAACGAAATGAACAACCGTGAAGTGTTCGTGCGGGTTATTGGCAAACTTCCAGACACTGCCTTAACCGATAAGCTCATTATAAAAATTTCTAAGTCGGCATACGACAGGTTGGGTGCTATTGATCCGCGGTTCAGGGTTGAAGTTACCTACTACAAATGAATGGACGCGTTCTAAGCCTCACTTTCATTTTCTTTTCAGTGTTTTTGTATGCTCAAAACCTCGTGCCCAATCCAAGCTTTGAGGAACTAATTCGGTGTCCGCATAGCTTCAGCACCGACAAAAATGATTTTTTGATTCCCGGATGGACATCGCCAACCAAAGGTACACCTGATCAATTCCACGCCTGCAGTTGGGGCGAAGCCGATGTACCTTATAACTGGGCTGGTTCATCCAATGCAAAAACCGGTAAGGGTTATGTGGGCATTTATGTTTGGATGCAGGGTGCTAATAACTATCGCGAATATATTCAATGTGAATTAGCTGAACCCTTGCAAGCAGGAGTGCGCTACCGTGTGGAGTTTTTTTATAAACTCGCATCCAATTCAGTTTATTCAGTTAACCGTATTGGACTCGTACTTACTCAGGAACGTATCCGTCATACGCATGATCAGGTTGTTGATGTTGTGCCTACACTTTCTGTTGAGAAAGATTCTGCTGTGGTAAAGGCAACAGGAAGTTGGAAGTATGCAGCAATGGAGTATGTGGCAACAGGTGGTGAGTTATACCTTACCCTCGGTAATTTCTTTAAAAATACAAAAGTACAATACACAAAGCTGTCACATCGTATTGGTAAGAATAGCATGTTGGCCAATAGTGCCTACTTTTATGTTGATGATGTCTCAGTTGTTCCATTAGATTTTTATCCCGTTTCTGATACAGAAACAGTGCAACACTTTCAATTCGAAAAGATTGAACTGGACAAGGATTATATTCTGAAGAATATTCAGTTCGAATTTGATAGCTACACCTTCCTGAATTCATCGTTTAAGGAATTAGATCAGGTTATTGGAATTCTTTCTGATAATCCGGCATTTCATGTTCGGTTGGCAGGGCATACTGATTTTGTAGGGTCGGATGATTATAATGTTAACCTCTCCAGAAACCGGGCTCGAAGCGTTGCTGATTATTTTATTTCAAAAGGAATTAAACCTGAACGCATCAGTTCATTTGGATTCGGAAAATCCCGACCTCTTATACATGAAAAAACGGACGAAGCCCGCAGCATTAACCGTAGGGTGGAAATTCGTTTTACTGAGGTATTGCCTGATGGTAAACTTTAGTAGACCAGTCTTCCAGTCGTGGATTCATAACGGAGAACCAAAGTGGTGGCACTAGTGCCATTAGAATCATAGTGGGATAACCGTATGGAAGCTGCGGACTTTCATCATAATGTTTGAGTACCTGGTAGCGTTTAATGGCATTGGCATGATGATCGGAGTGACGTTGAAGCTGAAACAAAAAAAAGTTGCTGATTAGGTGACTTGCATTCCATGAATGTAAGGGATTAACCCGCTCATATCTCCCCGGAGCTATTTCTTTACGTATGATGCCATAGTGCTCAACATAATTTACCAATTCCAGCAAGGTGAAGGCAAAAAAACTTTGAGTAAAAAAGAAAAGCGGTACTTGCCAACTGAAACTTCCGTACAAGTAGCTAATAAGTAATGTAATTAAACCACAGAAGATAACAGGAAGTATGGTAAACCAAATCATGTTATTTTTCCAATGGATCAATGGTAAACTTTTTTTCTGCAAGCTATCTTTCTCATGTCTCCAGGCATGTGCATAGCCTACAAAGACAGAACGAAACCAGAATGTGTAGAAGCTTTCATTCTTCCTGGCTGTAGCCGGATCTTCCGGAGTGGCAACATATACATGATGACCCCGGTTATGCTCAATATAGAAATGCATATAGCAGACAGTCATCAATAATAGTTTACTGTAAAATCGTTCAATCTTTGATTTTTTGTGCCCCAGCTCATGAGCTACAGTAATGCCTATACCACCGGTGACTAAAGCAAAACTTAACACGAATGCAATCCATATTATCGGTGATTGAAGATTATTTTGATTAACGACAAAACATCCCCAAAGCACAAAGGCTAATTGAACAAATGTCCAGATGTACGTAACGAACCGGTAATATTTTTCTTCGCTGACAACCATAACCTGGCTATCATCCACGTTGGTGGTATCCAACCCTGCACGTTGATCAATAAGCGGAATTACAAGGAATGCGAAAATAATCGATAGAAAATTCCAATAGGTGCCTGAGTAATAACCAGTAACAACCAATGCAGGAAGAATAAAGGCAGTGAAGAACCCTAGTTTTTTAACTTGAATCATCATTCGAATATAACCCAATTTACACCATACATTTGAAAATTCTGATAAAGGTGTTATTCTAAAACCATTTGGAAAAGCGGTTTCCTTTTAATGGAGTTTGAATTATCAATATCTTTCATGTGCTCCTTGTTCACCAAAATGAATTTGTTGTAGTGGTTAACTATTGCATCGTAAGTTGCACGATAATTCTCAATCCGTTGTTCGGCCGTCCGTATTTCCTCTACCAGACTTTGCATGGTGGTGTTATAAGTATAGGCTGAATGAGATTCGGCAAGTACAACCAGTTCGGTAACCAGGGAGTTTGCGGCAAAATCATATTCATCTACAACGTCTGAATTGGCCATGCTTTTAGGCGTGTAGCGTATTCTTTTCAGCTGTTCTATCCGCTGGTCTAGGGCTTTTAGTTTTTCAGTATCGAACTGACCAGTAACCTGAAGTTCATGCACCAGAAAGTGCATAGCTTTGATTTTCTTATTGTCATCGTTAATCATCAGATTCCAGGATGTCAGCATACTGTCCTGAAGATTGAGGTACACCTCGGTAAGGGAATCTGTTAACGAGAAGGAAGTTGAATTTTCATTGGCCTTTTGCTGGACGCAGCCACTTCCGGCACCAAGTGCGCCAATAAAGATCCAGCATACTGATTGAAATCTATTCATAATAAAACCCTGCCTTAACGAATACGGCACAAAGTAATAAAAGTTATGACCCAGCGATTGACATTTGTCATGCACGTACTAAAATCATGAAAAATGGTGAAAAATCGGTATTAAAGTGGCTTGAATTGTTCAAAGGCTTCTTTACACTCATTGCAATAATGGATCGATCGGCATAAGGTTGGTCCGAAGGGGTTTTTCAATGCTGTATTTGAGCCATTGCAACGCGGGCACTGGGCATGTTCCAGAATGTCAATATCCGTGAAGAGATTTCCGGATGGGGGCGGTGCAAGGCCAAATTGCTTCAATGCCTGCCTTCCTTTTTCTGATATCTTATCTGAGGTCCAGGGTTCTTTAAAGGAAACATTTACAGAAACTTTTTCTATTCCATATTTTTTCAGCACTTCAACAACTTCCTGTTTCATCATGTCCATGGCCGGGCATCCAACAAAAGTCGGGGTCATTTCAACGATCACGCAGTCATTTTCAATATTGACATTATTAATAACACCCAAATCCACGAGCGACAAGACCGGTATCTCGGGGTCTTTAACCTCTTCCAGCCAGGCGTAAATTTGTTTCGATGAAATGGTTTGCATGGTTAACGGTTAAACCCGGATACCAAAATAAAGTTCACTTACTACCATTCAGCAGTTGGATCAATGTTGAAGACCTCACTCATTTCATCCAATAGTGGCTGCAGGTGTTCGCTGTGTTTCCCCTTTCTTCCGCCTGGGATGGGTTGTATCACATTCCAATCCGGTAAATGAAGTTGTGTTTGGTGGATAACCTCTTCCACCCGGGTCATCCACTTTTCTTTTAACAGTTGCTCGCCACCAAAGATACCTTCGGCAAGAAGTTCCTTTTCATAGGGTGATTCTTCGAAAATGCCCAACGCATAAGGAAGTGCATAGTCCAGCGATTTTTGTAACCGGTTTATGCTTTCTTCGGTGGCATTGCCCAGTTGTTTCAACCAGGTATTAGCGTGCAGGGTGTGATAACGAAGTTCAGCACGGACTTTCACTGCCAACTCGGCCAGCGGTTGGAAAGAAGAAGTGGTGAGCATTTCAAAGCGGATGATCTCAGCCGTATCGTACAGAAAATGACGGATCAGACTGAAATCATATTCGCCATTTGGCAGTTCAGTAAGGATGCTATTATGAAACTTATCGGCATTTCGGGTGAAGGCAATAATATCGGGTTCCTGCTCGCCAAGTGAATGTAATATGGAATACAAGGCATTACTCTGGCCTACTTTGTCCTGCGCCATGGATGAAAATGCGATGTCTTCTTCCAGCAAAGGTCCGAAGCCCGTCCATTCGGAATTTCGGTGACCAAGAACCAGTTGGTCATCGGCTATTTTATAAAGAAGTTCTTTTAAAGCTTGTTCGTTCATTATTGGTTTTCGATTATTTCTTTCAGTAGACCAAGTCAGTTATTCGTTTTTTCTAAAAAATCATTCAACTTATCTCCAGCCTTATAGGCAGATGCATCTCTGAATTTCTTATCTGGCAAAGTTAACCATAGTTCTTGTTCTTCTGGTTTGGTAAGCCGGATATCACCCGTACGAATAGCCCAAATATTGTATATAGCTTTATCAGTTTTGAATTCCGCTTTGGCAAGGCTCATTGCTTCATTGGGCGTTCTTGCCATAACTGCGCCAACGTGTTGGTGTTGCTTGCCACGTTTTGGTAAGAAATAGATTTCATAACTGAGTTTTGCACCCGGTTGATCAGGGGTGTCGTGTATAAATTCGAAGACCGATTGGTTGCCCTCCGTCATAGCTGAAACATAAACATGTCTTGTGTCAACTACATACAATGAAATGCATTGAAATCTTCTGGTAAACGCTTCCTTGGCTAATACAAAAGCCATTTCCAGGTTGGGTGCATGAACAATACCCTCGTGCTGAAAAGGTTTGCCTTCTTTAGGTTGCACAAATACTTCAAAGGTGCCAAACTGATCTAGTGGGGCTTTGGGTTCTATTTGCCCTGGCTGACCAACTAAAGGAAGGCGTGTAACTCTTGGATCGAGTGATTTCATAGTATAAATGCAAAGTCCGGTACATTGCCGGATATTATCGTTAACAATCAGGCTAACGGAGTTACATAAGCTGTCTTGGGTGTTTTCAATGCTTCGCGCACCCAGCGTCCACGTTCTTCTGCTATTCGTCTAACCTCAAGGCGTTCCTTATTACAGGGTCCGTCTCCATTGATAACACGTTTAAATTCTTCCCAATCGGGTTCGGTGTATTCCCAACGTCCGGTTTCTGTATTTTTCTTAAGGTTAGAATCCGGAATGGTAAAACCAAGCTCCCAGATCTTTGGTACATACATGTCGAGGAACTGATTACGCATGTCATCGTTGGAAGACATTTTTACTTTCCATTTCATAAGTACTTCGGTGTGCGCTGAGATCTTGTCCGAAGGACCGAAGAAGTGCATCATGGGTGCCCACCAGCGATTAAGCGCTTCCTGAAACATTTCTCGCTGCTTCAAGGTGCCTGAAGCGAGATAGATTACACAGTGATGACCATACTTCAGATGGAAGGATTCTTCTGCACAAATTCTATCGAGTGCGCGGCAGTATGGACCGTAGCTACCTCTGGCATTTGCCAACTGGTTTACAATGGCTCCGGCATCTACCAGCCAGGAAATAAAACACGAATCAGCCCAGGTAAGGGCAGGGTAGTTGAAGATGTTTGAGTATTTAGATTTTCCACTGATCAAATCGGTGATCATTTCCTCACGCGATTTGCCCAGAGTTTCTGCCGCACTATACAAAAGTTGACCATGACCAACTTCATCTTGTACTTTGGCCATGAGGGAAAGTTTACGTTTGAATCCCGGTGCGCGTGTTATCCATGTACCCTCCGGCAGTGCACCTATAATTTCGCTGTGTGCGTGTTGTTCGATCATACGAATCAACTGCCTGCGATAGAGTTGGGGCATCCAATCGGTAGGTTCAATTTTTTCGCCCCGTTCAATGCGGGCTTCAAATTCGGCTAATTTTACCGGATCTTCTTGCGCAATACTATCGGAATTGATGCCCTCAAATGTATTCCCTCCTCCGTACATACTTGGTATGATTTATCAATAACAAAACTAACAACTGTTAGTATAAGAACAAGGTTGCTATGCGTTTTGTTTCAGCCCATTGATGAGCATATCGGCCAGTTGCTGGCCCAATTTTTCAGGTTCGATAGTGCTATCGGGACTGAACCAGGCAGGCATCCAGTTAAGCGATGAGAACAGCGTCATTACTGCCAATTTCGTGTCAATGTCTTTTCGGAAATCACCGGTTGAAATTCCATCTTCAATAAATTTTTTAAACCGGTTAATGTAATTGATGCGGAGCAATAGAAAATCCCGCAGATAAGGTTGGCTAAGGTGACGGTGCTCATTCATAAATACAGCCGATGATGTCAGGTCGCGTGCCATTACCTGAACGTGACCTATAATACCCAATCTCAGCTTTTCGCTGGCCGTTACATTCTTTTTTTCTACTTCCGAAAGCGAGGCTCTGAAATCATTGGCCATATCGAAACACAGGGTTCGAAGAATCTCTTCCTTGGATTTAATATGGGAATATAAACTGGCGGCCTCAATGCCCAGCTTTTGTGCCAGGTCTCGCATGGAGGCAGCCGAATAACCCTTCTCCTTAAAGAGCTCGGCAGCTTTTCGGATAACCTGTTCTTTCCGTGATAGATTTGAAATTGCTTCTGCCATAGGTTTTACAACCACCAAAAATATAAGAAAATAGTTACACGCTGAAACTTCAATTCCATAATTTGCTCTATTGAATGTAAGGCTATGAATTTTCATTCTCTGGGTCAGTACTTTTATAAACTTTATGCCCTATTGTTTGCACTAAAGCTGCTTCCGCTTAGTGTATTTATACTCTTATACCAGGCTCTTCAAATGGGTGTATTACCCCAGGTTGATATCTCTTTGCAAGTGCCCTATGTCCTCTATGTGATTGGCGGTGTGGTAATTACTCTCTGGCTTTTATCATATTTACTTTTTTTTAAAAGGCTACGATCGATACGAACGATTTTCAGCTTAGGTGAAAAGTTGAGTCGCTATGCCACCCTAACTATCGTACGTTCAGTGATGTTTTCAACTGGCTTGTTGGTTTTAGTTAGCGGCTACTACTTTACCGAAAGTCAGTGGTTAACCATTGCTTTTATAGCCAGCCTGGTTATACCCGTATTGTTTTGGCCAATTCCCGCGCGGGTTTGTAATCATCTTAAACTAAAGGGAGATGAGCGAATGATGGTACTCTATAAGATGGATGATTTGTAGGTATTTTTGTATTAAAAAAAATGTCGCCCAGGAATTTTCGGGACGACATTTTATTGGTTCGCTTAGTGGTATCAGAAAATAATTCCAAAACTGAAGGCATTCAACTTGGGATTGTTGGGTTTGGAACTGAACAGTTCATTCAGATCATAGTTAAAAAAGAAATCGGTAGATTGTATTCCCAGTTGCAGCCTTAAGCCATACCTGAAGGTATTCAGATAGAAGTTATCACGATCCTTTTCCTTCGTTTTATCACCATTTTCATATACTAATTTAGAATGACTACCGATGCGGTAGGCAGCATAAGGACCTAAACCGATTCTGAATTTACTCCCATATGAATCCCAGAATCTTGTTTTTGATCCTCTTCCGCCAAAATCCAGAACAGGAATAAAGGATGCGTTGATATAACTCGCGGTAAGTTTACTTTTTATATAATCTACATCACGGTTATCGTCTATGAAGATCACACCATTTTCGTCTTTTGACATCAGGATGTTGTCTTTCTGGAATTTGAAGTTGTACCAATCAATTCCTGCTCCCCATTCAACAAACAATTTTCCTTTAACGTGGGTGTGTTGAATGGATCTAATGGCTACATACCACGATCCCCATGGACGAACTGTATAGAGTTCATTATTCTCGTCAGGAAATTTGCCATCACTCAGGTAGTTGTTCATACCCAAATCAAAATTTATAGAATGACGGGTTCTGCGTGAATACGTATTTTTTCTTTCTTTTTGCCAGTTTTCATCACCATCATCGTCACTATCCCAGGTTACGATTTCGTATTCGCGTTTAATTTCTGCGGGTTCTGTTACTGTATCGTGTTCTGATACTACCGGGGTGTTGTCAATCTTATTAAGGATATCCGTAAATAAAGCTTGGAAGTCGTATTGACGAAGGGTTGGTAAATCTTTACGGTCTTTAATGGTGAAAACTACTCGACTGGATTTGGCCAATTCAACCACTACGGTGTCAGGCTTTTGTTGGGCTGGTGCAGCAACGATTACACTTACCAGAAGCATTACTGAAAAAATAGTTTTCATCTCGGTTTAATTATTTTTCGTTTGTTGTTTTTTCTCATCGATGAAATTCAGCGCAAAAATTTCATCTTTCATTTGCCTCAGATCGCCCAACCCATTATCACTGTTTTTCAGGTTGTTCGCCACTCTCATCAGCATTTGTATACGAGATGATTTTTTCTCTGCAGAGGTTGCATCCTCTTCTGGTTGTTGACGTAAATATTTTTGATTTACTTCTTCTGCTGTATAAACAAGGTATATTCCGGATAATGATTCAGTCTGTGGAATATCGGTCTGAATGGGTAACGTTTCAGCTACCAGGATTTCAGAAGCAGGTTGAATTTCTTCCTGAACGGTTTCCGTTACTTCTAATGGATGGTGTTCCTCCACCACTGCTTTTTGTTTTTTATCAGGCGTAACAGAAGGTGATACATTTTTTTGTTGTGCCATCAGGTCGACTGAGGTAGTACTTACATCAGTGGGTGCAGTTACAATAGCCTGATTTTCTTTACTGCTATTTTGTTTAGTGGCGATTGTATTATTCTGATCTGTATCCGTTGAATTGTTCCATAGGATAACGGATGCCACTGACAAAAATATTAATCCGGCTGCGATTTTCATCCACAGCATTTTGTTAGAGCGTTTAGTTAAACTCGCTTCAATACGGTTCCAGGCATCTGTTGATGGCTTCAACTGGAAATTTTCCAGTCTCTCGTGGAAAAGGTTGTCAGGTTGTTGTATCATGGCGTTGGTGTTGTGTTGTCCAGTCACGTTCCAATAATATTTTTTGTAAATAAGCACGAGCGCGACTTAGTTGCGACTTGGATGTGTTTTCACTAATATCGAGTTGTTCGGCAATTTCTTTATGCGAATAACCATCGATGGCGTAGAGGTTAAAAACCATCCGATAGCCACTGGGCAATTCCTGGATCATATGCATCAGATCTTCGGCCTCGAGGTGGTCGCTTATACTGCTATAATCGGGTTCACGGTCTGCGGCTTCCAGCTCTGTTTCCACATACATGGAGCGATTCCTTCTGAGGTGTGTAAGGGCTTCATTCACGACAACCCGCCTGATCCAACCTTCAAAACTACCCTCATTCTTAAACTGGTCAATTCGCTCAAAAATCTTGGTAAAGGCCGTTACCAATACATCTTCAGCTTCCATAGAATCCTTTACATACCGGTAGGATATGGCGTACATCTTAGACGAATAGGTTTCATAAAGGCGTTTTTGCGCATGTGGATTGCGCTTTTTACACCCGTTGAGCAATTCGTCTTCTGTAGCCCGGTAAATCTTAAATTCCATTTAAATGGTTCGTTTATAAGATGTCGTTTTCCTTAAGGAGGTTGCATGGGGTTAGAAAGATTTTGGCAGGCCAGAATCTGGTAATTCGCCCTAATATGCTGCCTCGTAATCCACCCGGATGGTGAGTTCGCAAAATTCTCCGGATTTAACGATTACACAGTTTATACAGTTTTGGCCATCAAAACGATTGGCAAAAAGGCCTTTCTTTTCCTGAATAAACAGGGAATACTCGCCTACAGGTAGTTTAACCTTGAAACAGCCGTTCTTTTTGCTTTTTACTTTTTTAATCAGGGACGTGCTGATAGTTGAGAAAAACACGCCCTCCATAATGGCATCATCAATTCTGGTTGCCTGATAAATCCAGATTTCGCGTTTTATACCGGATGGTTTACTGGCAGGCCGTTCGGGGCCGGGCATTTGATTTCCGCTGATCCATTCCACTTTACCTTTAATGCCCTGCTTTTGGGCAAGTAAGGTAATGACTGGAGTAACCAGAAAGAATACAAGCATTAGATTTTTCATATGGCAAATTAGTTCACTTGAAGAGTGAACCAATGTATGTGCCAATGAAAAATATGAAGACTATAAAAAGCAAAATTATAATCATCTGTTTTCCGGATTAGTCTTTAATTACTTCGGTTGGGTTGCCTTTGTAACTCACCTTGCTGGCTAATCCTTCATCTACTTCCAAACGACCGGTTACAAATACACTTGCTTTTGATGCTCCGCTGGCTTCTACCAGGGCATCTTTAACTTTAAAATCATAGCCACTAAATTTTGATGCACCGAGTACTTTTGCATCCATTTTTGTGCCCTCCCCTGAAAGGGTCAAATCAGATGCTCCACTCAGGTAAATGGCAAGGTCGCGTACATTTATTTCAGCTTCTACGTTTATTGCACCCAATACTTTAATTTTCAAATCATCTTCTGTGAAGCCAGAAAAGGATGCTGTACCGGCTCCTTTCAAATCTATTTTATTGACCTCCGGCATGGTGATATTGATCTTCATCTCTTCAAACTTCAAAGGATTTTTTCTTAATCGGAATCTTTTTTCATCCGAATAATCAATTACCAACGTAGTGCCCATCCGCACAACCCTGTACTTTTCTTTTTCAGATGCCGGGCCGATGAGTTCAACTTCATAACCGCTTCCTTGTTTTACGTTGATATCGAACAAGCCACTAATCTCCAACTCATCGAAATCTGTTAAACTGGCGGTTGTTACATCATCATTGTCCCATTCACTACCCCAGGAAGAATTATCGCGCTCATCTTCCGGGCAGGAAGTACACGTAAGTTGTCCATCGTTTGTTATAATCCAGGTATTACCTGAGCGTTTATCATGATCGATGTACTGGTTGATTAATCGCCACATATTATCCTCTAACACAAATGGTTGTTCATACGGAATAAATAGGGTCATGTTTAACTGCTGTCCTCTGAAAATAGCATCCTCTTTAAACTGTATGTTTGAGTCGAATGTGATTATTGAATCATTTTGACTGACCGTGTACTCAACCATCTGCGCATTATCGATGGCTTTCATACGGGAGTTCCCGCGGGCTTCAAATACCTGGACCAGTTTTAATGAAGTTTCTTCATATCCCTTCAGGGTAAGGGAAGTTACCTTGTAATCATCCAGGCCGGTTTCGCGTACGTTTAGTACGGCTGTTTTTCCGCCCAAATCATAGACTTGCTCAACTTTGTATTCACCATCTTCTTTGAAGGCTATGGCAATTTTAGGTACAGAAAAACTGAGTACAGCTAGTGAAAAGAAGAATAGAATAAATAAACTCCAACCTACTGCTGCACCAAATACAATCCGGTTAGCGATGGCAGATATTCCGAGCAACATAATGATGATGCCGGGTATTAAAGCGCCAACAAACGCCATTGCTGCTGTAAAGGAAGGTATGGCCCTGCTGAAGGCCTCCATAGGCAAGCTCACATCCTGCCACCCTACAATCCAGCCGGATGAAAACGTGAGCAAGCCAAACAGTACACCACCCGTAATCAACACGCCTACAACAAATGTGAGTCCAATCAGCATAATGAAAATACCTATGCCTACGCGTAATACATCGGCTAACGGTCCTACTATTTTACCCAACCCGGTTAATACCCAGCCAATGGCGCGGAAGGGAAACAGAAGAATTTTTACCAGTACGCTTTCTTCTTCAGCAGGTTTTTCATCCTGGCCTTTTTTTATGTTCGATTCGATGTTGGAGAGGGTAACAGGCTCTCCTTGCATTTGCATTTTATCGGTTAAGGAAAGGGCCTCAGGAACCACAATCCAGAATACGATGTAAGCGATAAACCCTATGCCTCCAAAAATTGCTGTAATGACGAAGATAAGTCGCACCACTACAATGTCCATTTTTAAGTAGGCAGCTAAACCGCTGGCTACACCGCCAATTACTTTTTTATCGGCATCGCGAAAGAGTTTCTTCGATACATTCGGCTCGTCTAGTTCATAAGAACCCGGAACGATAATCCACAGCACGACATAGGCGATAAGGATTAAACCATAACCAAAAGTGAGCAGGACAAATAACAGGCGAATCCAAACGGGATCTACATTGAAGTAATTGCCCAACCCGGCACAAACGCCACCCAGAATTTTGCGCTTTTGGTCGCGCATAAATTGTTTAGAGGCATAGGGGGTATTGGTTTTATTTTCTGATTGTTTTTGTTCTTTGGGTGTCTCCGCTTGTGCGTATTCTTCCTCTTCGGCTGCTTTGAAGTCGCTAACGCTTCCCATAGTGGCCTTCAGGCTATTTACATCTTCTGATGTAATAACCTGCTTACCCTCGTTGAGCTTGCTCAGGAAAATTTCAGCAATGCGACTCTCGATGTCGGGCAGGATTTCGCTACTGTCATCAAATGTGGAGAAGTATTTATTTATGGAGTCGAGGTATTTTTTCAGAACCTCATATCCATCTTCTTCGATGTGAAAGATGATGCCGCTGATGTTGATACTGATATTCTTTTTCATAATAATCGCAGAGTCAGAGTTGGTTACAAAGTTGTGTTAGCTTTTGAAGTAATCATTTTCGTGGAATGAATGAGTCCTTCCCAGGTTTCGGTTAGTTTTTCGAGGAAGTTTCTTCCCTCCAGGGTTAGTTTGTAGTATTTACGTGGAGGTCCGGATTTAGACTCCACCCATTTATACTCCAGCAAACCGGAATTTTTTAATCGGGTAAGTAACGGATAGAGTGTTCCCTCCACCACAATCATTTTAGCAGCCGTTAGTTCGTCAAGCATATCCGAGGCATATACTTCGCCCCGCGATATTATGTGAAGGACACAGTATTCCAAAATACCCTTCCTCATCTGCACTTGTGTATTTTCAAGATCCATAATTTAATTTTTACCAATTAGCCCTTCTAACGCAGAAGTACTGGGTATGACCAAGTACTAAGCCAAAAAAATTAATATTCTGCAAAAAGGCTTAATTTGGACTTTATTCGATGTTTTTGTTCTGCTGATTGCTATTGAACAGCAACCTAAAAAGGTAGATTCTGGTCATATCCGTACACCTCAAAATCAAAAGCGTACATTTTTCTGATCCTATTGGCAGTGGAAGCGGTGCAGGTAAATTCGGGTTTAATCATTCCCTGATTAAGGTGCAGCAGTTTAATGCCATAGCTTGACAGAAAATTCTGAAGGAGCAGTGGTTCTTCCAGTTTGAATACCTGAGCGTTAAGGCCGGCTTTAGTATAGGGATAGATAAAAAGATGCTGCGGTTTAAAATGCTGGTCCTTGAACCGGTCGGGTATGCGACTGATGCGTTCTATAAATTCGTCAAAAGAAAGTGTGCGGTGTAAAATGCCACCCAGGTAATTCTGATAAATGAAAGGTTTGTCTGTGCCTTGTTCAAAAAAATCACGGTAAACCGAAATTAACCGCTCAAACGGGTTTCGTACAACCGTAAACCCTTTGAACGTCTTTAGATCCTCGTCAATAGAGGTTTGCAACCATGCATCAACCAGAAAATTAATCTGTACAGGCGTAAGTGATTCATTTTTTAAGTCAGGTTTTATCAGATTCAGCATTTCGCTTCCCATAGAAGTGCTGGCTGCCTTGGAAATGCGCACATAAAATAGTTTTTGTTGAGGAGCCAGCAGGTGGCCTGCTACTTTTTGGTAAGAATTTTTAACAAAGGCGGCCGCACCTACGAGATTGGTAAGCGAAGTATTGTGATTGAACCATTTGACGGTTGGGGGTGGGCCCAGTGGTTGCGGAAGAAAATGTTCCAGTCCTGTAAGACTTTCCTTTCGCCAGGAATGAAAGTCTAAGGGTTTTAAATTCAGATTATTTTTACTGATCAGCAGCGTAACAAATGAAAATAAACTGGCCACAGGGTTTTCAGATTGCCGAAATATAGCACCCACCCGACAAAAACCTCTTACTTCTTTATACCCACCGGTATAAAACCCAAACCTACCGTATATTGCAACGTGAAGAAGTTGGCGATCAGGAGAATACAACCTTTTGGGAAGCGTTTTAGGCTTTTTTTTGGTGCCTTTCTGCTATTCCTTCAGTCCAGTGCCCAGGTGGGCAATGAATGGATTCAATTCAGCCAGTTCTATTATAAAATTCCGGTCGCGGAAACCGGCCTTTACCGCATTACCTATAATGATCTGCAAACGGCTGGATTTCCGGTTGGTTCAGTAGATCCACGGAGACTGCAACTATTCCATCGTGGTGTGGAGCAGGCGATTTATATAGAAGGTGAAAGTGATGCGGTTTTTAATGCTTCCGACTACATCGAGTTTTACGGACGCAGAAATGACGGAACTTCCGATACAGAACTTTACAAGCCAGCGACTACACAACCTCATACGTACTATAATTTATTCAGCGACACCACGGTTTATTTTCTCACCTACAATAATCTGGCGGTGATTGGTAAGCGCATTCCAAAAACATGGGAAGTTAACGTGACCAGTATTCCTGCGGAACCAGCTCATTCCGATGAGAAATTACTGGTTAATGCCCAACAACATTCCGATGGTATCGCGTACCAGCAATACATTCGTAAAACTTCGTTTGATGTGGGCGAAGGATGGACAGGCACAATGCTTTCGCAGAACCAGACCCTGGACTATGTAATAGAAGGGTTAACCAATGGCATACCTGCATCAGGGCTTCCTCAACTGGAAGTATTGGTGGCCGGACGTGCGGAAATAGTTGCACCGCACCGTGCTGAAATTTATGTTGGGCCAACGGTAGCCGGTTTACGACTAGTAGAAACACGTGATATTGTAAACTTCAATGTTGTAAAAATAGACCAGGTCCTTAACTGGACAGACATTGGTGCAGATGGACGGATGACTGTACGCTTACGGGTATTAGCTACAGGCACGGCCGCACGGGCGAGCGTTTCTTATATCAACGTAAAATATCCGCAAAATTTTAATGCTACAGGTGCCACTGAGAAGTATTTTCAGCTTGAAGAAAATCCTTCCGGGAAATCCTTTATTGATATCCAAAATGTACCACCTGACACCAGGCTATTCGATGTAACAGATCCGGGTAATATAATTTGGTACAATCCCCCTGCCTCAACCTTTAATCCTGTTATTTCAAACACTCAGGTTTCACGAAAACTTTTTCTAACGAATGTACTTCGATCAGTTTCGGGAATAAAGCGGGTAAACTTTCGCAACATCACACCCTCACAACACAACTATATTGTTATCAGTCACCCATTGTTAATGAAACCTGCGTTGGGTTACGATGATGCGGTGAAAGCATATGCCGCTTACCGTGCATCTGATGCTGGTGGTTCCTACGATACACTGGTGGTAGATGTTCGGCAACTCTATAACCAATTCAATTATGGAGAGATCTCTCCGTTAGCCATTTACCGGTTTATGAAGTACATAGTTAGCAATGGAAACCCGAAATATCTTTTCATCATTGGTAAAGGGTTAGACTGGTCACTGAATTATCATCGTAACCCCGGCTCAGCAGCTTTTACCGTGTATAAGGATCTTGTCCCTTCGGCCGGTAAACCTGCATCGGATATGTACTATACTGTTGGTTTGGGTGGCACTACGTATGAACCAGCTGTTTCAACAGGAAGAATTTCGGCTACCAATCCCACACAAGTGGCAGCATACCTGAATAAGGTTAAAGAAATGGAGGCCTTGCCGTTTGATGCGCTTTGGCGAAAAAATATTATTCACCTCAGTGGCGGACTTACACCTTTTGAAACAACACTGTTCCGAAATTACCTTGAATCTTACGAATCGATAGCAGAAGATATTTACCTCGGTGGTAATGTTAAAGCGCAGGCGAAAAACACCACAGATGTAGGCGAGTTGATTAACATTTCCGAAGAAGTGAATAATGGTTTAAACCTGATTACTTTTTTTGGTCACTCCTCACCCGAAACCAATGATTTTGAAGTAGGCTTCGTTACGAATCCGGCATTGGGCTATAATAATCCGGGCAAGTACCCTATGTTTTTAATCAATGGTTGTAACGCAGCTGATTTTTTTACTACAGCTACACGTTTTGGTGAAGATTGGGTACTGGCTACGAATAAAGGTGCAACCGGATTTATGGCGCATACTTCGTTTGGGTATGCCAATACCCTTCGATTATACTCCGACTTTTTTTACCAGGTTGCGTTTGCGGATTCCATTTTCCTTCGCAAAGGTGTGGGCGATATTCAAATGGAAGTGGCTAAGCGGTATATGGAAATACAATTTCCAAGTGAAGGTAATCTTACGCAAGTGAGCCAGATGTTGTTATTGGGTGATCCGGCTGTAAATGTTTTTGGCGCGGCTAGACCTGATTATGAAATCAACAATGCCAATGTATTTGCTGAATCAACCGATGGCGAACCGATCACAGCTTTAAGCGAAGCCTTCACCCTAAACATTATTACGCAAAACTTTGGCAGGACAAAGGAGGACTCTATTCATGTTCGTATTACCCGGATTTTCAATGATAATTCTACGGAAACCTACGATACCTTGTATCCGCCTGTGCTGTACCGCGATACATTGGCCTTCACAATAAAACAGGAGCGCAACAAAGGATTCGGTAATAATATTTTTCAGATTGAAATTGATCCGTTTAACCTCATTCCTGAATTGAATAAGGAAAACAACAATGCCAGCTATAATCTCTTTGTTCCGCTTAACGTCACCAAAAATCTATTTCCCTACGATTATGCGATTGTAAACCTGCCATCGGTAAACCTTACTTTTTCCAGTACCGATATTCTGGGAGTAGCGCGGAATTTTGAAATAGAAGTGGATACGGTGAGTACCTTCAACAGTCTGTATAAAAAATCGTTTACAGTGAATGGTGTTATTGCCACTCAGCTACTTGACTTGCTGGCACAGGATTCGCTGGCTTATTACTGGCGTTCACGGTTTAAAGATCCGCAGGAGGGTGAAGTAGCGGAATGGGTCAACTCATCGTTTACCTTTATCCAAAATTCACCTGAAGGTTGGACGCAGCTTCACTTTCCGCAATACGTAAAAAATGAATCGATAGGGTTGGTTCAGGATCCGGTACTTCGCACATTTGGCTACATTGAGTCCGTTTTAAATTTTGATATTCACACCTATGGCAGTAGTCATCCAGCTCCGCATACGGATGTCTCCATCAAAATCAACAATGCCGAATACAATCCGGCTGATCTGGGCATTAAGTGCCGTGACAACACCATAAACCTGATTGCGTTCGATAAGCAATCGACCATTCCCTATACGGCCGTTCTTTTCAATCCGTTTGATGGGCGTGCGTGCGGCAGACGACCTCAGGTAATCAACAGTTTTACCGCAGCACAACTACAAACCGGTTTGGGTAATGATATTTATCAATACATGATCAATGTTCCCGAAGGTGATTCTGTGGCATTGTTTACCATTGGCGATCCAGGCGTTGCGTTATGGTCAGCGGCCATTAAGCAACAGTTTGAAGCCCTGGGAATTTCCGCTGCGCAGTTAACTGCTGTGCAACCGGGTGAGCCGATAGTAATTTTTGCCAAGAAGGGAACAGTACCCGGCTCAGCCCGTATGTTCAAACCCGTTACTGTTCCCGTTAATCAACAAGAGCTGCTGGTGAGCGGAACCATTACCGGCCGATTTGATTCCGGCACCATGACGTCTACGCTCATCGGTCCGGCACAGGAATGGCAAAGCCTGGTAACACAAGCATTGGTATCTGAACTTCCACAAACGGATGTTTACGCCTTTGATGTGGTGGGATTGTCTTTAACGGGAGAAGAACAAGTGTTGCTTCAGGATATAACCGGTACGGTTGATCTTTCCTTTATTGATGCTGACGATTATCCTTATTTAAAAATAAGGTACAATACCAACGATGCCATTAACCTTACACCATCGCAACTAAAGAAGTGGTTGGTATTTTATACCCCGGTGGCCGAGGGTGTACTAGTATTTAACGGGCCAACGGAACAACAGCAGTTGCAGGAAGGGGAGATGTGGAGGGGATCGTATGGCTTTAGAAATATTTCTCAAAAGGCATTCACCGATTCGCTAACGGTTCAACTGGAAATCTTCAACCAAACCAACCGCAACGCTGAGCAACAACTGATAAAAATTAAAGCCCCTGAGCCTGGCGAGACTACGTCATTTACTGTACACACTGAAACCCTAGGTAGAGCAGGGCTTAATGATGTAAATGTTTTTGTAAACCCACGGCTGGTGCCTGAACAGTATTATGAAAATAATGTGCTTAAGCTCAGTAGTTATCTCAACGTTCAGGCCGATGTATTCAATCCTATCCTCGATGTTATGGTGGATGGCCGCTATCTTACCAATGGCGATTTTGTATCACCCAATCCAGTCATTGTGATTAAGCTTTGGGATGATAATTCCTTCATCAAAAAAACTGAACCCGAAGGGATGAAGATCAGGCTTACGTGGCCTGGCGCTACCACGGCCACGGATATCACCTTGGATCGGGAAGATGTAGTGTGGTTTCCTCAAACCGATACTGAATACTTCCGTATTGTATTTTCACCGGAAAATCTGGTTGAAGGATTATACACGCTTGAAGTGGAAGCCCGTGATGTACGTAACAACAGTAGTGGAGTAATTCCCTACGCTATACAATTTGAAGTGAAGTACGAAGCAGGCGTTATGTTATTGCCGCCTTATCCAAATCCATCCGCTACTGAGTTTCGCTTCGACCTGATTATTACCGGGGACGATCCACCGGATATCCTCCAGCTCGATATCATTTCAACTACAGGTGTACCGGTTGTTTCATTTGAGGTAACTCAGTTTTACATTGGTACCAACCGCGTGATTTGGGATGGTAAAGATGGTAATGGAAACGATCTACCCAGCGGCTTATACATCTATAAATTGATACTGATGAAGAATGGTCAGCAGATTCCTGTTCAAGTACCCTCAGGTCAAAGTTTTTTTCAAGGACAATTTGGTAAAGTGGTGTTGAGGAGGTGACGTACCACAGCATTGAAAATCAATCCTCCTTTTTCCAACTCCACCCAATACTTCCTAACAAAATCAAAAGCACCAACCACGAGGAGACCGTGGTAATTTTGTTTCCAGTGGTATATGATTTTGGTGCAAAGCGGAATTCAATGGTATGCTTGCCTGCCGGTATTTCCAAGGCACGCAGCGCATAGTTGGCACGGATAATCGTTGCTTCCTTCCCATCAATAGTGGCCGACCAGCCAATTGGATAATAGATTTCTGAAAACACAGCCAGGCCGTTAGTATTGGTTGTGGCTTCATATATCATCCGGTTAGGTGTGTTTTCGATAAGCCGGATGATAGCACTGCTATCGGCTGTGAAACCGGAAACTGTAAATTTTGACACATCAACT
>CAZQXC010000005.1:34205-57096 GCA_964597075.1 uncultured Roseivirgaceae bacterium
CCGCCTGTGCTTTGGAGTTGATACTACAGGTTTTGGTGATCTCTTCATTGGCTGAATTAACCGTAATGAGTTCCTGTACAAACCATGCCGCACCGTTTGCCTCCAGGTTGGTGATAACGTTTTCACGGTTTTGTCCGTACATGATGTATTTGGTATTGAGCATGTTCAATACCGGGTATTTTGTAAAGTCGAAACGACCCTGTTGTGCTTCGCTGATGAAGGAAGTGAATTCTTTTGTAACACATGAGTCATATAAATCCTGGTAGCGTCTCAATTTGGCACCATGGTAGCCTCCGATGGAATTGTGGTAGTATGAGGTGAGGGCATCATTCATCGGTCCATTGATATTCATAACACGGTAATAGCTTTTATCAGCCATTACCTGTTGATCGCCCGTACTGAGTTGGATACCGGCATTTTTACTTTTTCGCTGGTAATTATCTTTTGAGAAATACCTGCGATCTACTACGGCAACATCCATCAATACAAAAAAGATGAGCACACCATAAAAAGCAGAGGGCAACTTCTTGAATACTTCAAAATGAATCAGGATGAATGCTCCTGAAATAAACGCGAGCGAACGAAACGCATCGGCACGGAGTAAGCTTCTGCGCTCATCACGCAAGGCATTGACAAACCAAACGGGCATACCACTTTCTCCATCTTTCAAAAAACTGAACATTCCAGCAATCAGAATCAGCACAAGACAAAGCCCGCCACTGGCTGCCAGGGCTATCAGGAGTTTTTTCTTATTTTCTTTGGTAAGTCGGGCATCCATTAATCGTTGTAGACCCGTCATGCCTAACAGGGGCATGGCAAACAAGGCGATGACAATCGCAAAAGTTACCGAACGGAATTTATTGTAGCCAGGAAAGTAATCGAACATGAAATAATTAAACCCGGCAAAGTTACTACCCCACGTAAGCATAATAGCGAGAACACTTAGCGGCACCAGCCACCAAACATATTTACGTTCACTAAACACGATGCCCACAATAAAGAGAAAGAAAATAATGGCACCTCCGTAATACGGAGCCGATAATCCCTGCGGTCCCCAATAGGCAGCATGGGCCATTTGTTGCGGATTATATTGAATACCCTGATTGTTTAGTGCCTTACGTACGGTACTGTTCTCATCTTCAAAAACATTTTGCATGCTGGAACCTCCATAAAAGTTTGGGATCAATAAGGTCATGGGTTCCAGTATTCCATTGCTGTATTCAAATGCATAATCTTTGCGCAATCCATCGGTGGGTTGTGTACCTGGTTTTGATAATTCCGATTTTCCACGAATGGAGTATTTACTGTATTCGCTTATCGACCAGAGTGGACCAATAAATGAGCCGGCTGCCAACAGTGCTGCGGGTATAAGAAGGGTTACATTTTTTATCAGATCCGATATTTTCTTTTCCCGAACGGCATAAATGAGTTGTACCAGCCCATAGCCCAAGACAATTAAGGCCAGGTAATATGTTATCTGCAAGTGGTTTTCGCGTAGGTGCAGCGCCAGTGCAGCAGTGGTTAAACCAAAACCTAAAATTCGTTTCCCGGTAAACGTTACATGTATACCCACCATAACTAATGGCATGAAGGCAATCGCTCCAATGCGTGCGTTATGCCCCGCAGCAATACCCACAATCATATAGGAGGATAGTCCAAATGCGATGGCTCCGGCTATGGCCAGGTAAGGCTTTACCCGAAAGGCCAGTAGCATGATATAGTAACAGAGAAAGGCCAGGAAAATATTTCGCACAGGATGGGGTAATCCGAACGCAAGTGCGATTTTTAAACCGGTAATGGCTTGGTAGCCCCACGCTACGTTGATCAGGTAGGCTGGCATGCCACTAAACATGTTTGGTGCCCACAAGCCCTCTTCTCCGGTTTTTTCGCGATAATCGTGAAGGGCTTTGGCTGCCCCAACCGACTGTGTTATGTCTTGCTGATTTATGATTTTGTTGTCAAAGAAGACCGGACCAAAAAAGAACACCGTTACCATCAGAAATATGACAATGGCAATAAGGTGTGGGAGTATATGTCGAGAGAAGCTTAACTTTTTCATACGGATTTGTAAAGCATGCAAAATAGGAACAACGAATGAAAATGTATTAATTTAATTGGCCGAATAAGGCAGCCTAACCTCCAATTGTAGACATAGATTCCGAAACGGGTAAATGGTTACTGCGTTTTTGTTCGGCTTCAAAGCCATCTTTTGGCCGGTTAGCAAAGGCTCTTACTAAGTGATCTTTTAATTCATCATCTGAATTTCCTGAACGTATCAGGTCGCGGATATTCAATACTCCGTCATCGTACAAACAGGTTTTGAGTGTGCCTTGTGCGGTAAGTCGAATGCGATTACACGTTCCACAAAACGTTCGGCTAAACGCGGCAATGATGCCAACTGTTCCTTGGTGATCAGGAATTGTATAGTGATAGGCCGTTGAATAATCAGGATCACGAACTTTTGTAAGTGTGGGATAATGCTGTTGGATATATTCCACTATTTTCTTGTATGTCCAGATAAGTTGTGGATAGTGACTACCCTCACCATTAAATGGCATCTCTTCAATAAAACGAACCGAAACATTTTTGTTTTTTGTCAGCGAAAGCAAGGGAAGAATGTCGTCAGTGTTTTTCCCTTCCATGACTACGGCATTAATCTTTACAGGGATATCGTAATACAGTAATTGTTCGAAGGTGTTCATTACCTTATCAAATTCATCCCTTCGGGTGATTGTATGAAAACGGTCTCGATCAAGTGTATCAAGGCTAAGATTTACAGATGCAATTCCCAGTTTTTTCAGATCTTTTATATACGGAGCAGTAAGCACACCGTTCGTGGTCAGGTGCACATCGTGAATGCCAGGTATGCCAACAATCTTTCTAATCAGTTGCATCAGGTCGGTACGCACAAACGGTTCGCCTCCTGTTAACCGGATTTTAGTAATGCCCATAGTAGCCAGCAGGGTTACAAGGCGTTCAATTTCTTCAAAACTCAGCAGGTCTTTTTTTGGCAGGTATTTAATGCCTTCTTCGGGCATACAATAAAAGCAGCGCAGGTTACACCGATCAGTAACGGCCAGTCGCAGGTAATTTATTACCCTGCCATGATTATCGTATAATTGCGAACCTGCCATGGTGGAAAGATATTAAATCGGCTTATGAGAAGCACCGATTTTATATATTTCGCGTTTTATGATGGTGTAAGCGGACTAAACACAAGCCGAAATGAAGTGTAAAGTAAAAGCTTTTGGGATTACCAGCGATATTGTAGGGGCGCGAGAGGTGATTATTGAATTATCGGGAAGTCCCCGGGTAAGGGATATCAAGATTGAGCTTTTTAAGCATTATCCGCAATTAGAAACACTTACCTCATTGTTTATTGCTGTGAACCAGGCCTATGCTGCTGACGATGGGGAGCTTCAGGAACATGACGAAATAGCCCTTATTCCACCCGTTGCGGGTGGTTAAAAATTCCTTGTCGGGTAAACCTTGTTTTTTGTAGTTCAAAGATTTACTTTCAATCACCCTTCTGGTTTCTTATTTCTAACATAAACCAACTTGAAAGTATGATCAAAATCACTGCAAAGCCCATCGACATTCAAAAAGTGATTGACACCGCCTCCAGCCTTGGTGCCGGAGCCGTGAATGTCTTTATCGGAACTGTTCGTAATACTGCCCACGGCAAAAAGGTGTTGTGGCTTGAATATGAAGCTTATGAGGCCATGGCAGTAGCCGAAATCCGTAAAATTATTGATGAGGCATCACACCGATGGCCATTGTTAGGTTGGGCTGTAAGTCATCGGATTGGAACCCTAAAACCCGGTGAAGTATCTGTGGCTATTGCCGTCTCTTCCCCACACCGTAAAGATTCATTCGAAGCTTGCCAGTTTATAATTGACACGCTAAAAGAAAAGGCACCCATCTGGAAAAAAGAAATTTTCGAAGGTGGGGAGGAGTGGGTCTCCGCTCAACCCAATATGGCTAAAGCTTATAACTGACTTACCAGCAGTATTCCGGCTGTTACCAGACCGATCGCCATTAATAAACCAGTAAGGAAAATAATCATCAAATCTCGATTGATCGGATTGATGTGTGATTTAGTGGTTGTTTTCATTGCTCAACTATTTTAAAGACTATCCGAAATTACTTTTTATGCTCATTCATCTCTGCGTCATGTAAGTATTTGTATTCATAGATGATACCATACTCTATAAAACAATAATGATGCTAAAAAGAATCAGCTTCTAAAGTAAAAATTTTAGTTTCTTCATTATTAGCAGGTTACCCTTATGCCTTTGAATGAAGCAATCAATTAGATTGGTTTGAAATATTTTCCAAATAAATAATGCAATCGATGTATATGATTAATTCACGTTCAGGATTTGTGATGTAAGGAATTCCGGAATTGATTAAATTCCTTCAATGAATTGATGTTTTTAAGCCAATTTGGCGTACTCGCTTCAATGATGTTTGTGTTTTGAGCAATTAAAAAGTCACGCGGACTGAAACCACCATTCTTATAAAAATCTGATAACAAAGTTGTTGCGTTTGGTTCCCAAAGTGTTAGTAGTGGTTCGGGTAGCTTACCTGTTGAATCCCAAAAGCAAGTAGCTATTTTTTCTCTGTCACGATGATCCAAAAGGAATTTGATAGCATTTTTATCAACCATCGGCATGTCTACCGGGACGGTAAGCCATGCGCTGGATGAATCAAGCTGAAAAGCGCTGAGAATTCCATTTAGCGGACTGTCTACGTTAAATTGATCGAATATTGGGTTTATGTGTAGCGGTTTGTCCACACCTGCTTTACACGATGTGTAGACCTTTTTACAAAAGGGTGATAAAAGCTCAACGAGATGGTCGCACTGAGGTTTGCCGTAATATTCAAGCTGGGATTTATCCGTACCCATGCGTGAACTTTCACCACCGGCTAAGATCAAACCATTTACGCCAGTCAGATCACTCATGAAAATCTTTTCCGCAGTGCGGACACGTGTGATTTTTTGACTGTGGATTGTGCAGTAATTCAAAAAAGCCGGACGACAGAATACCGGCAGGCAACGCCAGGATAGCTACACCGGAAATAGCAAAAATTCCACCCAGAAATTTACCGATCGGTGTAATGGGCACTACATCGCCATACCCAACGGTTGTGAGCGTGGCCATGCCCCACCACATCGCATCGGGTATTGAACCAAACTTTTCAGGTTGCGCCTCACGTTCTACCAAATACATAAAGAACGAAATGATGATTAGAACGAAGATGATGAAGATGAAACTGAGCACCAGTTGTTCTTTGCGCTCCGCAATCACTTTTTTGAAGATATTCATGGCGCGCATATAGCGCGTAATCTTGAACATACGGAACAGCGCCATCAATCGGAAGATTCTCAGGAAGCGAAGATCAAGGGGCAGAAAGGTTAGATAGAATGGAAGGATAGCCAGCAAATCAACAATAGCCATTGAAGTTTTTGCATACCGAAAACGTCCGTACAATGGTTGCTTGTATTTGGGATTTTCTACGATGGAATACAGTCGGGCAAAGTATTCGACTGTAAAAAAGGCAACTGAAAAATTTTCGAAATACACGAAGACTATATGGTATTGATCTCGAATGACAGCAACGGAATCAAGAATAATGGCAACAATATTCAATACAATCATGATGATGAGCAGGGTTTCAAAAATCCGCTCCAGTGTTCCGCCCTTTTCGGTAGGCTCCAGGGTGAGGTAGAGCCTTCGTCTTATGGTCATAGATTTAACGTTTAAAATCTTTTTTGCCTCCGGTTTTTTCCATTAGCTTGATCTCTTTAATAAGGATATCATGCGAAAGCGCTTTACACATATCATAGATCGTTAACGCAGCAACACTTACTGCTGTCAACGCCTCCATCTCAACACCGGTTTTACCGGTTGTGGACACCGTACTTTCAATTACTATGGACTCTTTATGGGTGGTGATGGAAATTTTACAGTCTTCAATTCCAATCGGATGAGATAGCGGAACTAAGTCAGATGTTTTTTTAGCGCCCATTACACCAGCCAGAATGGCGGTTTGAAATACCGGTCCTTTTTTAGTGGTCAGTTCATTGTTTTTGATAAGCTTCAGAATTTCAGCGCCTACCTGCACAATAGCTTGTGCGCTGGCTATGCGTTTTGTGACGGCTTTCGCTGAAACATCCACCATCTGTGGATTTCCGGATTCGTCCGTGTGGGTTAATTTTTTACCTTTCATTAATGATTGATCAATCAAAGTTAAAAATTTATTTATGGTAAGTGTATCAGAAGCCAGTCAAATCATTCAGTCAGTTAGAATAAACCTGGATAAGGTACACCTTCCTATAACTGAAGTTGTAGGAAGGGTATTGGCTGAAACCGTTAAGGCCGATCGTGATTTTCCTCCTTTTAATCGTGTGGCCATGGATGGTGTTGCCGTTAACAGCGCATCGTATAGGGCTGGTCGCAAGTTAAAGATTGAGAGCGTTCAGGCAGCCGGAAGGCTACAAATGAAATTGAACCAAGCTGAAGATTGTATCGAAGTAATGACGGGGGCCATGCTACCAGATGGTACCGATTCGGTAATCCGCTATGAAGATGTTGAGATAGTTAATGGGTACGGCTACGTTAAATTGGATGAAGTTAAAGCCGGAATGAATATTCACACAAAAGGTAATGATGCTCGTGAAGGTGATACAGTATTGGAGCCGGGGCAACTTTTGTCAGCGGCTGAAATTGCGCTGCTGGCTGCAGTAGGAAAAACTGATGTTTGGGTTTTTGAATTTCCCCGAACCGCTATTATTTCATCGGGTGATGAATTGGTGGATATTGTTTTAAAGCCTGAGCCTTATCAAATAAGGAGATCGAATACCTATTCGCTACAGGCCGCTATGATGGAGATGGGATGGAGGGGTACTGCACATCACCTTCCTGATAATAAGGAATTTGTTATTAATAGCCTTCGCGCGTTGCTGAAGGAGAACGATATTCTGATTTTATCGGGTGGCGTTTCAAAAGGAAAATTTGACTTTATCCCTGAAGCGTTAGCCGATCTGGGCGTTAAAAAACTCTTTCATCAGGTTAAGCAAAAACCAGGAAAACCTTTTTGGTTTGGAAAATCAGTAGAAGGTAAAGTAGTTTTTGCTTTACCCGGAAACCCGGTATCAACATTTCTGTGCTTTTACCGATATATTAAACCTTGGATTCTGACGAATATGAACGTAAATACATCTATGCATCAAGCTGTATTGGCGGTTGATGTTGAGTTTAATCCTCTGCTTTCTTATTTTTTGCAAGTAAGTACACGCTATGAAAACGGGAAGCACTCAGCGTATCCTGTGCCCGGTGGAGGCTCGGGCGATTTTGCTAACTTAAAAAATGTAGACGGTTTTTTGGAGTTGCCTGCCGACCAGTTGGTGTTTAAAGCAGGAGAAATTTTTGACTATTATTCGTTCCGCTAAGCCGTTTTAATTTTCAGCGTTTCATACACTTTTGGCAACACTTCCTTATTGTCGGCAAGCACCGCAAGTTTGTCGCCTCCCTCAAGGATAGTTGATCCTCCCGGCCGTATAAATTTACCATGCCGGTTTATCATGATGATGATGGCGGTTTTTGGAAACGATAGTTCCACAATTGACTTTCCAACTACAGGATTATTGTTGCCCAATTCAACTTCAAACAATTCCGATTTAAAAGAATCTGTCAGTTCAATTTCCAGGGGCGATCGTTTTTTGATTTTTTGAGGTACAGAAAGATGTAGCCATTTTGCTACAAGTGATAGGGTAGTACCCTGCAGCAGAACAGAAGAAACGGTAATGAAAAATACAATATTAAAAATCATTCCTGCCTGCTCCACACCAGCCAGTAAAGGATAGGTAGCGAACACAATTGGAACCGCACCCCGCAACCCCACCCACGATATAAAAAGTTTCTCTCGGAAACTCATTTTGAAAATGGCAAGACTGATAAACACACTGGCTGGTCGTGCAATAAAAATCAGAAACAGCGCCAGCAATATTCCTGGACCAACAATGGGAGGAATTTCTGAAGGGAAAACCAGAAGTCCCAATGTGAGGAACATAATGATTTGCATCAGCCAGGCCACACCATCATAAAAACGGATTAAACTCTTTTTATGAATGAAGTTTGAGTTACCAAGAATTACTGCACTGATGTACACAGCTAAAAATCCATTTCCACCTGAGAAGTCAGTTATTGAGAAAGTAAATAAGACAAGCGCTGTAACCAGTACGGGATACAGACCATCAACATCTAGGTTAATTTTATTGATGATAAAGGCCATGGCGCGCCCCATCAAGTAGCCTAGCCCTGCACCAATAAGCATTTGTTTAAAGAAGAATGGTATTAAAGCGGCTATACCGGCATCCGGTTTGTCGTAAACCAGGAGCAGACTAAGGGTTAGAAAGTAAGCCATAGGATCGTTACTACCACTTTCTAGTTCCAGTGTCGGACCAATGTTTCTTTTTAAGCCAATGTTTTTGCCGCGCAGAATGGAAAACACAGCTGCGGCATCGGTTGACGAAACAATCGCGCCTAGCAACAAGCCTTCCAGTATAGTAAAACCAATGATGTAATAAGCAAACAGACCAAGTGAAATGGCCGTAATAAATACACCTGCAGTAGACAACACAATTCCTTTGGCCAGAACGGGTTTAACGCTTTCCCATTTGGTGTCAAGACCGCCAGAGAAGAGAATGAAGTTTAGGGCAAATACACCTATGAACTGGGCAAGTTTTGGATCATTGAAATTGATTTTACCAAACCCGTCTGATCCAGCCAGCATACCCATCAACAAGAACATAATGAGTGCCGGAACCCCCAGTCGATAGGATGTTTTACTGGCCAGGATGCTCAGAAACAACAGTATGGACCCGAGAAGCAATATGTTTTCTGCCGTAAGCTGCATATATGGATTTGATACTTTTATCCGAGTTTAAAGATAGGAAATTGAGGTTGCAGTGACTTATTTTGCTGTGGTTTTCTGCTTTATAAAATAGCGGTTAACTTTGCAGTCTGCTTATTTAAAAGCGTGTTTAAATACTCATTTTTATGTTCGATAGTTTAAGTGTGAAGCTGGATAAAGCCTTTCAAAACCTGAAAGGCCAGGGAAGGATTACCGAGATCAACGTTGCCAGCACCATTAAGGAAATTCGCAAGGCATTGATAGATGCCGATGTTAACTACAAGGTTGCTAAGGAAGTTACGGATGAGATCAAGGAAAAGGCAATGGGTCAAAATGTGCTCACAGCCATTTCGCCTGGTCAGTTACTGGTTAAAATCACCAACGATGAGCTCACCGCCCTCATGGGGAGTGAGAGTGTAGATATTAATATTACTGGCAGTCCGGCTATTATCCTGATTGCCGGTTTACAAGGTTCGGGTAAGACAACGTTTTCCGGAAAGTTGGCCCATTACCTGAAAAAGCAAGGCAGACAAGTTCTAATAACCGCTTGTGATATTTATCGGCCCGCTGCTATCGACCAGTTGAAAGTATTGGGTGAGCTAATTGGTGTTGAGGTATATGCTGAGCCTGAAAATAAAGATGCTGTAAAAATTGCGAAGGCTGCCATTGAGCATGCTAAGAAAAACAATCATCGGATTGTTATTGTCGATACCGCAGGTCGCTTGGCGGTAGATGAAGCGATGATGAATGAGATTGCACGACTGAAGGAAGTCCTCAATCCATCTGAAACTCTTTTTGTAGTTGATTCCATGACGGGTCAAGATGCAGTGAATACTGCCAAAATCTTTAATGAGCGGCTGAATTTTGATGGTGTGGTGCTTACCAAGTTAGATGGTGATTCACGTGGTGGTGCCGCGTTATCCATCCGCAGGGTGGTGGAGAAGCCCATTAAGTTCATCAGTACGGGTGAAAAAATGGAAGCGCTTGATCGCTTCTATCCCGATCGGATGGCCGGTCGGATTCTTGGAATGGGAGATGTGGTTTCGCTGGTGGAGAAGGCTCAAAACACATTTGATGAAGATGAAGCAAAACGGTTAAATGCCAAACTGCGCAAAAATCAATTTGATCTTAGCGACTTTTTAAGTCAGTTGGAACAGATAAAAAAGATGGGCAATATGAAAGACCTGCTCGGTATGATTCCCGGTGTGGGCAAGGCCATGAAGGGTGCGGATATTGACGACAATGCCTTTAAGCCGATAGAGTCAATCATTCGCTCTATGACCCAGGAGGAGCGTACAAACCCTGATATTATTAATGGCAGTCGCAAAAACCGTATCGCCAAAGGCAGCGGAACATCGGTGCAACAGGTAAACCAATTACTAAAGCAATTTGGCGATATGCGCAAAATGATGAAGACTATGAATAAGATGGGCGGGGGTAAACGGGCATTATCAGCAATAAATCCCTTCGGCCGATAGAACAGCAGATTTTTTTTGTAAGTTAGCCCTGTGGTAAACCTTATTTTGCGAAATAACGTTCTATCATTAGTTTACAGGTCAAATTTGAAGTGCCCCGGATTATTCTGGGGCATTTTTTTCTAGCTGAACACATTATTAACCAAATCTTAACACCATGAAAAAACTCAAGTTAATTGCCTTAGTGGCACTGGCTATGTTTGTATTTGATGAGCAAGCCGCAGCACAAAAATTTCCAGGCGTTGATCCAAGTCCGGCCGACATTGCTTACTTCCGACCTGATGGCCGTAATGCCGATCCGGTAGCAAAAGTTATGTACAGTCGCCCGGCTAAAAAGGGCAGAACCATGTTGGGTGGTACGGAAGCCTACGGCAAAGTGTGGAGAACGGGAGCCAATGAAACCACGGAGATTAAACTTTTTAGGGATGTAACCTTTGGTGACAAGACACTCAAGGCCGGAACCTATGCACTTTATACTATACCTGATAAAAACGAGTGGACTATCATTTTCAATTCCAAGCTTGATACCTGGGGTGCATATGCATATGATGAAAAAATGGATGTTGCCCGCATTAAAGTGCCGGCTGGAAAAACGGAGTCAGAGGTTGAAAACTTTACCATTATGTTTGACGGTAAAGACGCAACGGCAGTTATGATTATGGCCTGGGAGAATACGTTGGTTAAGATTCCGTTAAAGTATTAGCAATCATAGAAGATCAATTAAAAGCCCTGTTTTTACAGGGTTTTTTTTATTCCCTTGAATCCTGTAGTTTTCAATATCATATCTGATCATTATGAATATTTTAGGTCGCTCCGACAGGGTTGATCTTCCGGGCTTGGGGCTGTACAACATCCACGCAAAAATCGACACGGGTGCTTATACCAGCAGCTTGCATTGTTCGCGTGCGGAAGTAGTAGATGGTGTGTTGGAATTTGTATTACTCGATGATGAGCATCCGGAGTTTACCGGCATGTTATTTCTGTTTAAAGAATTTGATTCACGCGAAATAAAAAATTCATTTGGTGTGGCTGAACATCGCTATATAATTAAAACTACCGTGAAGATTTTTGATGAAGAGATTGTAACGGAATTTTCACTGAGTGATCGCGATGCGTTACGATTTCCGATATTATTAGGCCGAAAAATTCTGAGAAACAGGTTTCATATTGATGTAGCAAAAAAAAATCTATCTTACCGCAAGAAGAAAACAAAAAAGCTAAACGTTAAAAAGTAACTTTTCTCAGCTCATTACGCATGAACATAGCCATACTTTCAAGGGACGCAAAACTCTACTCCACCAGAAGAATAAAAGAAGCCGGTGAGAGGCGGGGACATAATGTGGAAATTATTGATCACATGAAGTGTGTGTTATTCATTGAAAAGAAAAACCCGGTAGTTCTTTACCAAGGTAAAAGACTCGATTATTTCGATGCGGTGATTCCTAGAATTGGTGCTTCCGTAACATTTTATGGTGCAGCGGTGGTTCGTCAATTTGAGATGATGAAGGTGTTTACGGCCATTGAATCGCAAGCGCTGATCCGATCACGCGATAAGCTTAGATGTTTGCAAATACTTTCCCGTGCTGGACTAGGGCTTCCGAAGACTATTTTTATGGATTACTCCCGCGACACAGAAGGAATCATTGAGGCCGTAGGAGGTGCGCCCGTTGTGATTAAATTGTTAGAAGGTACACAAGGGTTGGGTGTTGTGCTGGCTGAAAATAAAAAGGCTGCACAATCGGTAATTGAAGCTTTTCATGGATTGCATGCACGGATTATTGTTCAGGAATTTATTAAAGAGTCAAAGGGCACTGACATTCGCGCCTTTGTTGTAGATGGCGAAGTAGTAGGCGCTATGAAGCGTGAAGCCACCCGCGATGGAGAATTTCGTTCCAACCTGCATCGAGGTGGAAAGGCTACCATAGTGAAACTTTCACGTGCGGAGAAGGCTGCAGCCATTACTGCTGCCAGGAAAATGGGATTAGGTATTGCTGGTGTTGATATGCTTCCTTCCAAACGTGGTCCCCTGATCATTGAAGTTAACTCATCTCCTGGCCTCGAAGGTATTGAAGGTGCAACCAAAGTAGATATCGGGGGAAAAATTATTCAGTATCTTGAAAAGCATGCTTCTAAAAAGAAGATACAGAAAGATAAAATCAATGCATAGCTTTATTTCTATCCGATGAAAATTGTTCATATAGCCGGAAATGAAATACGCCCGGGAGAGTTTAAGGAGATTAAAATCAACATTGCCAAGCTGCCATCGCAAACGCTTATTGATACGCCCATGTATGTATCGCGTGGAATGGAGGATGGTCCGGTGCTGGCGCTCATGGCTGGTATGCATGGTGATGAAATCAACGGGCTGGAAATTGTTCGGAGAATATTGGACGGAGGACTTCATCAACCTAAGCGGGGCACACTGGTATGCATGCCCATTATTAATGTATATGGTTTTTTGAATTTTTCGCGCGAAGTACCCGATGGAAAGGATGTAAACCGTTCATTTCCCGGAAATAAAAATGGTTCGCTTGCCAGCCGTGTGGCCTATCATGTAACACGCGATGTTATTCCCTTTATCGATTATGGTATTGATTTCCATACCGGGGGAGCCATGCGCACCAATTATCCGCAAGTGCGTGCCGTTCTTAACAACGAAAAAAATAAGGCGCTCGCCAATGCCTTTCATGCTCCCTTCACGCTTGATGCACCCTTTCGGCCAAGTTCGTTGCGGAAGGAGGCTTCAAAAAAGGGGAAGAACATTATTGTGTATGAAGGTGGGGAGTCCTTACGTTTCGATCAGCAGGCGATTGAAGAAGGTATTGCCGGCACCTTACGACTCATGCACCATTTAAAAATGATTGATTGGGCACCTGAGCCAAAAGAAGGAAATCGCATTATCTGGAACTCGAATTGGGTACGCGCCAAGCATGCCGGACTTTTTCACTCCAATGTACAGTGCGGGCAGCTGATTCATAAAGGTGAGTGGGTAGGTACTATTACCGATCCGTTTGGTTTATTCAAAGAGAAAGTAGTGGCACCCGAAAATGCTTATGTGATTGGGCTCAATAATATTCCTGTTGTCAATGCCGGTGATGCCCTGATGCATCTGGGTATGGATAATTTTTGCAAGCTGGACACTAAAAAGCAAGAAGCTGATTGATTAATTGGCTACTATAAAATTGTGCAATCATTGAAGCTATTCGGCTTATGATTGGTAAACATTATAATAACGAATGGCAACAAAAGATAAACGCATCGAAACCTGAAAGCTCCAGGCTGCTCCTACTTCTTCCCCAAATCCCAATAATTCGGCTCTGCCTTGTCCGTAAGCTGGTTCCAGATGTCTGGGGTTACGCGGTGGCCATTCAAGGTGAGGAGTTCGCGGTTGTAGACCTTTACAATCGGGTTGAAGGTAACATCGGGCGTGATGATGGTGTAGGTCTGCTCTGCACCTTCTTTGGGAGGATCGGTTTCAACAATTACCTCAACCTTGTTGTGCGTTAACAATTGATTTAAAAAATCAGCACGACCTTTTGAAATGCCCGTTTCAAGGATGCGGAAGGTCTTGCCGTCAATTTCTTTGGTAGGGTGTTGAAATTTCTCGAGGGCCATCAGAAGGTTTCGCAAAGATTTTTAATGTATTCAAACACAGGACTGTAAAGTCCGGTTACTAGTATACCCACAACGCAGATTACCAGGGAAATCCGCATGGCATAATCACTTTTGAAAGAAGCAATCGGGTGCTCATTGGTATTGATGAACATAGCTTTGACCACCAACAGGTAGTAATACAGCGAAATAACGGTATTAAGCACGGCTATCATTAGCAATACATAAAACCCGCTTTCAGCCACCGCAGTAAATAAAAAGAACTTTCCGAAAAATCCGGCCAACGGTGGAATGCCCGCTAAAGAGAACAACGCCAGCATCATTACTAAACTTAGCTGTGGATTGGTTTTGTATAACCCGTTGTAATCATCAATAGTAACTTTGCCTGAGGCATGCCCTACGGTTTGAATAACCCCGAAGGCTGCCAGGTTGGAGAAAACATAAACCACCATAAAATAGATTACCGTGGCCATACCTAATGCTGATGCATTGATCACACCCAGCATAATGAACCCAGCCTGTGCAATGGAAGAGAAAGCGAGGAAGCGCTTCAGGTTTTGCTGCCGGATGGCAAACAGGTTACCGATGGTCATGGTGAGGATGGAGGTAGCATAAAGTACATCCTGCCAGAGCAATTGAATGGAATTAAACAATGTGAACAAAACAATAACAAGAATGAAGATTGCAGAACCTTTGGAAATAACCGACAAATAGGAAGTAACATTGGTCGGGCTTCCTTCATACACATCGGCTGTCCACAAGTGAAACGGTACAATACTGATCTTAAAGGCAAGGCCGGAAAAGAAGAATATAAAACCTAAAACATTAATCAGAGAATTCGAGAACTGAAAGCCTTCAAAGTACAAGCTGCCGGTATCCGCGTAAATCACTGACAGTCCGAACAACAAAATGGCCGAAGAAAAAGCCGAAGACAAAATCAGTTTTATACCCGCTTCCGCTGATTTGCTTTTATATTGTTCGTACGAGGCAAGTGCTGCAATGGGAATGGTGGTGAGTTCAATGCCAAGGTAAAACATCAGAAAATGCCCGGAAGAAATCATGTAGTTAACACCGATCAGACTGGCCAAAATGAGCATATAAAACTCGGACGAACGGTCTTGGTATAAATCCTGACGAAGCCAATGAACGCTTTGAAGAAAGATCAACACCACCCCGATGTTGAGAATGTTTTTCATCAGCAGGCGCAACGGATCGGTGATATACATGCCGCCAAACAACGTGCCTTGTTCAGCCGGTAAAAAGCCAATAATAGTTACGGTAGTTACCAGTAAAGCAGCAATGATGTTTATTTTTTTCTTACCATCATCGGGCAAGGCAATTTCAAAAACCAATAATACTAACACGACAGCCACCAGGGCCCATTCGTGTCGCATTAACAATAGTTCGTTTAGACTCATTCTTATAAACATTTAGCCCCCTCTCCTTTGAGGAGAGGGGGTTGGGGGTGAGGTTTAATCTAAAATTACCCCCAAACTTTCCATAATCATATCCGAAAGCCACAAGGGCGCAATACCTATAATTACAATGGCAACGATCAGTGTAATAGTCGCCAGCCTTTCATACCATGTGGCATCCTTAAGCTGATGGTACTCCTGATTTTTAATCGGACCCATTAAAAGGCCACCCACAACCCTGAGAATATAAACGGCCGTAACCACAATGGAAGAAATTGCAATGATGGTTATCACCCGGTGAAAGATGTCAGGATGCTGAAACGCCCCCACAAAAATCGTCATCTCCGCAACGAAACCACTCAATCCGGGTAAACCGACTGAAGCCAAACCAGCTATAACATAACACACCGACAAGAAAGGAAGAACCTTCATGAGTCCACCCATTTCGTGCACAATGCGGGTGTGCGTGCGCGAATACAACATACCGATCAAGGCAAAGAAAAGTGCTGTCATTAACCCATGCGAAATCATTTGCAGCACGGCCCCGGTGCTGGCGGTTTTATTCAGCATTAACAAAGCAAATAGTACTAACCCGCAGTGGCTTACCGAAGAATAGGCGTTGATGTATTTTAAATCAGTTTGAGCAAGTACACCTAAGGCACCATAGATCACCGAAATGGAAGTAAGAATTAAAAATATCCACGCCATTTCGTTGGCAGCTTCCGGCATTAAGTAAATGGCAACTTTCAAACAACCATATCCACCAAGCTTCATCAGCACTCCGGCATGGAGCATCGACACGGCCGTAGGGGCTGAGCTATGTCCGTCAGGCGACCAGGTGTGAAACGGAAACAACGCGCCAATTACACCAAAGCCAATAAAGGTTAACGGAAAAAAAATGCGCTGCATTTCCATCGGGAAATTTTGGTTGGCCAGATCAATGATGTTAAAACTATGTGAACCGTTTACATCAGAATGGAAATAAATACCGAGTATGCCAACAACCAACAGGGCAGAACCGGCCATCAGCATCAGCGTAAGTTTCATGGCGCTGTATTCTTTCTTGCCGCTACCCCAAATACCAATTAAAAGATACATTGGGATAACCGCCAGTTCAAAGAACAGGAACATTACAAACAGGTCGAGGGAAATGAAGAACCCGAATACACCGGTGGCCAGAATAATCAAGGAAGTAAAAAATTCTTTGGCCTGATCCTTTACCTCCCAACTGGCAAAAATTCCGGTGAAGATTACGATGGAAGTCAGCAGGATCATGGCTACAGAAATTCCATCTACGCCATAATCAAATGAAATATGCAGACTGGGGTACCATTCAAGCCGGTTACCAAACAAAACGGTTTCCGTATTTCCGGCAGCCCGCTCTTTAAGAAACTCATACAACAGGTAAAAAGATTGAACAAGCTGAATGCTCATTCCCGTTGCTGACAGTGTTTTAACCTGCTGCGAATTTCGCGCGAACATAACTGCGAGAGCAGTAAGGGCAGGAATAACCATAAGCGATATCAGCAACATATTCTTAAGTGTTTGTAAAAATCATGACCAATACAATAAGAATAACCCCCGATAAAAATATATAACCATAATGTTGCAACTGACCGGACTGAAGATCTTTTATTTCTTTTGAAATCCAATTCGTTACGGTGGCTATGAAATCCATGAACGCATCAATGATGTGCTTATCGAACCATGCAATGGGTCGCGAAATTAAATTGAAAATAATTTTCTGTGTGATGAAAAGATAAATCTCATCAATGTAGAACTTTCGAACCGCTACTTGATATAGAGCGCCAAATGTGTTGGAGATTTTTTCAGGTAGTACAGATTCTTTATTATATAGGGTCCACGCCACCGCAATACCCAAAACAGCTACCACAACGGAGATGATGGCCACCGTTACATGAAGGTGTACATGTAGGGGTTGGTTGTCGGAAGAGACAAAGTTTCCGAAGGGAATGAATCCGGTAAATACCGACCCAATTGCTAATACAATCATCGGTATAAGCATAAGGGCTGGTGATTCGTGTGGCGTATGGTCATAGGTTCGTTTATTGCCCCAGAACACTAGAAAGTATAGCCGGAACATATAAAATGCTGTGAGTCCTGCGGACAGCGCAGCAACGCCAAAATAAATAGGGTTAGAAGCGAATGCTGCCGAAAGAATTTCATCCTTACTGAAGAATCCGGCAAACGGAGGAATTCCCGCAATGGCTAAGCAGGCTATCAGGAATGTAATATGGGTGATAGGTTGATGCTTGCGGAGATTACCCATTTCACGTATATCATTTCTGTGAAGTGCATGAATAATACTGCCCGCTCCAAGAAATAACAATGCCTTAAAGAAGGAGTGTGTAAATAAGTGAAACATAGATGCCGTAAAGCCAAGCCCTTCACTTCCATAGCCGGATACACCCAGCGCCAGCATCATGTATCCTATTTGCGACATGGTGGAGAAGGCGAGTATTCGTTTGATGTCGGTTTGTGTACACGCGATGATGGCAGCGAACAAAAGCGTGAAAGCACCAATAAAGGCAACAGTATCCAATGCTTCAGGAGCATGAAAACTAAATACCGGAAACATTCGTGCTACCAGAAAGACACCGGCTACAACCATAGTAGCTGCGTGTATCAATGCGGAAACAGGTGTTGGGCCTTCCATGGCATCGGGTAGCCAGATGTGCAATGGGAACATAGCTGATTTCCCTGCGCCACCCATAAAAATTAGGGTAAGTGCCCAGGTAAGTACTGAAATACCAAGGAAAGAAGTACCTGCCATGCTGGCGATGGCTGCGTTTTCCGGATTGGTAATTACACCAAAGTCGAATGTTCCTGTGTAATAGGATAAAACAAGAATACCCACTAAGAATCCGAAGTCGGCAAAGCGTGTAACAATGAATGCTTTTTTTGCAGCAGCAACCGCCTCAGGTTTATCGTAATAATATCCAATAAGTAAATAAGAGGAAACACCCACCAGTTCCCAGAACATATAGAGTTGAAACAAATTGGTAGCCACTACCAATCCCAACATAGAGAAGCTGAAAAGGGAAAGGAATGAGAAGTAGCGGACATATCCTTTCTCACCTTTCATGTAACCCATGCTGTATAAAAATACCATGAAGGAAACTGTGGTGATCACTACGAGCATCATTACGGAGATGGGATCAAGCATAATACCCATATCAATTTGCAATGTTTCGGTAAACCGAAGCCAGGTGATGCGGAACGGAATTATTTTTTCATAAGAAGCTGATTGAAAGAAATAGTTGTATGCTGTAAGCCACGCAAGCACGGTAGCGATACCCATGCTGGCAGTAGCCAACCACCCCGCCAGCCGGTGCGGAAGCTTTCTACTCAGTAATCCGTTTATTACGAAAACTGAAAAGGGCAGTATAATGATCAGTAAAACGTACGACATAAGTTTCTTGTTCTATTTGACCTTTGCGGGTTTTGCGTATTTCCTTCGCGTGCTTTGCGTGAAATTATTTCTCGCAAAGTCCGGTAAGGTATTTTTCATCATTTAGTATTTCATTTTATCAACTTCCTCCACATCAATGGAGCGAATATTTCTATACAGATTAATAAATATGGCAATAGCCACTGCCGCTTCAGCCGCGGCAATGGCGATGATAAATAAGGCAAAGAAGTGACCTTCAATTTGGTCGGGAAAAAGGTATCGGTCGAATATCACAAAATTGATATTCACCGCATTCAACATCAGTTCAACGCCAATCAACATGGTCACTAGATTACGCCTGGTAAGAAAGCCGTAAGCGCCAATAAAAAACATGGTTGATGTAACAATCAAAACATGCGCTATCGGTACATGTTCCATCATGATTTTGTAGAGTTACGTTTTGCAATAACAATAGCACCGATCATAGCGGCCAATAATAAAATACTGATGACCTCGAAGGGAAGTACATAGCCACCCGCCTGATACCCCAGCAAGCGTTCGCCAATCATACTTACCGTTACGTCAGCAGATGGACCTGTACCCAACACAAAATCGTGGTTGGTTAGCACATATAACGTTAGAGCAAGTCCGCCCAATACCAGTGTAGCCGTAATGAACATTTTACTCCAGGCAGGCTTTTCAAGTTTCTCGTTAATTTGGGTGGTCAGTAAAACAGAGACAATGATCAACACCACAATACCACCGGCATAGACAATAAGCTGAACGGCCGCTAAAAATTGATAGTCGACCATAAAGTACAGCGCGGCTGTTCCGGCCAATGCAAAAAGCAGGTAGACAGCAGCCCGAAGAATTCTTCGGCTGGTAACGGCCAGCAACGAGAAAATGATCATAATCCCGGCAATGAAATAAAATATGAATGCACTCATTTCCATTATTTGATTCCGTCCATAATTTTAGAACCGGGATTATTTAAGACTTTGGTAAGTTTCGATCGATCAAATACTGCATGCTCAAAGGTATTAGCCATTACAATGGCATCGGTAGGGCAGGCGGGTATACAAAGGCCACACATGGTGCACATTTGCAAATGATACACAAACGTGTCGAGTGCCTTCACCTTTCGTCCCTCTACATCTACTTTTTTGTGGATGATTTCAATGGTGCCATTCGGGCAGGCTACTTCGCAAGCCGAACAACCGGTACACCGGTGTTCGTTATTTTCATCGTGCAGCAATACTACTTCTCCGCGAAAGCGCTCAAACATCTTGAGTGTCTCGCGATTTTCAGGATATTGTTGAGTGATGATTTCTTCAGGATGGGTAAAGTAATGACCTGTCACCCGTAGCCCGGTAACGAGTGACTTCAATCCGAAGAATATTTCTTTGAAATAGTTTATTATTCCTTTCATAAAATGTCTTACGTCTTAAGACTTACGACTTATGTCTAAAGTCTTCTCTAAAAATGCCACCCCATCAGACTCAAAAATGCCATCATCACAATGTTTACCAGGTTTATAGGCAGCAAATATTTCCACTCCAATGTCAATAACTGATCAATGCGAAGTCGTGGGAAAGTCCACCGAAACCACATCATCAGGAATATGATAAAGCTTACCTTGCCGAAGAACCAGAAAATAGGAGGGATGAAATCCATCACGGCATTAAACCCTTCCCATGTTCCGATATGAAAAGGCATCCATCCACCGAGGAAAACCGTTGCCCCAATTCCGGCAATGATAAACATGTTGGCAAATTCGGCCAGAAAGAAAAAGGCGAATTTTAAACCCGAATACTCGGTATGAAATCCTGCTGTTAATTCGGATTCTGCTTCCGCCAAATCAAATGGTCCGCGGTTGGTTTCCGCGGTGCTGGCGATCAGAAAAATCAGAAAGGCAATCATGGCCGGAATATGCCCTTTAAAAATCCACCAGCCATCGGCTTGTGATTCTACTATTACACTGATTTGTAAACTTCCGGTAAGAACAACTATGGTAAGGAGTGATAAGGCTACCGAAAGTTCGTAGCTGATAATCTGTGCACCGGACCGCATGGCACCGATTAATGAATACTTATTGTTGGATGACCAACCGGCAAGCAGAATTCCAATTACGCCTAATGATGAAACAGCGGCCACATATAAAATTCCAATATCAAAATCGATAGCGTGCAAACCTTTGGCAAAAGGTAAGGCAGCAATCCCCATAAAAGCTGCGATCATAATAACGAACGGAGCGAGGTTGAATAAAAAATGATCAGCATCTTTATTGATCAGGGGCTCTTTTAATAATAACTTGATAACATCAGCCAGTGTTTGTGCTGTTCCCCATTTGCCTACACGCATGGGGCCGAGGCGCTGCTGAAAAAATGCACTTACCTTTCGTTCGGCATACACCAACACCAATCCCAATACAGCAAAGAGTAGCATGAAAGCAACACCAACCATTACCATCTCCAGTATCACCACGGTGCCTGGCTCAAAGCGCTCCGCTAATTCTTCATGGATAGCGCGGGTGAGGTAGGAAAAGTCGTAGAGCCACTTCATGTTATCGGTCTATATCGGGTATTACAAAATCTAACGTTGACATAATGGCTACCAGATCTGCAATTTTACAGCCCTTAGCCATGTGGTTAAGCGCAGACAGGTTACTGAAACCCGGTGAACGAAACTTTAACCGGTAGGGACTTTTTTGTCCTTCGCTGATAATGTAAACACCAAATTCACCGCGTGCTGTTTCTACTTTCTGATAGAATTCTCCTTTGGGTAATTTTATAACCGCTTTGGTAGGTACTTTGTATGGACCTTCCGGGATGGTGTCGATCAACTGTTCAATGATGGAAAGTGACTCCCACATTTCGTCAATGCGACATTGGTAACGGGCAAAACAATCTCCTTCGGTGCGAAGTATTTCCTTGAATGCTACTTTATCGTAAGCGCTGTAGGGATGATGGTTTCTTACATCGCATGAGAACCCGGAGGCACGGCCTGCAGGCCCGGTAACACCAAAGGAAATAGCATCTTCTTTCGAAAGTTTGCCAATACCTAATGTTCGTTCTCTGAAAATTACATTATTGGAAAGCAGGTCGTCATATTCAGGTAATTTCTTTTTAAAGTAGGTAACGAAATCTTTCGTGCGCTTTTGAAAATTCGGATGGATATCAAACATCAATCCACCGGGAATATTATAATTCATGGTGAGTCGTGCGCCACATGTTTCTTCGAATATGTCTGTTATTAATTCGCGATCGCGAAAGCCATATAAAAAAGTTGTGATGGCGCCCATATCCATACCCATAACCCCCCACCACAGTTGATGAGACGAAAGCCGGGTGAGCTCACCAATGATGGTGCGGATTACTTTGACTCGTTCAGGCACTTCCACTTGCAGCCCCATTTCTACGCCAAGACAAACCGCTTCATTATTAATGTGGCAGGAAAGGTAATCCATACGATCGGTGAGGTGTACGATCTGCTGGTAGCTGTCGTGCTCACACATTTTTTCAATGGAGCGATGGATGTATCCGATATGGGGTTCCACCTTACGAATGATTTCACCATCGAGTGAAAGGACCAGCCGTAACACACCGTGCGTTGACGGATGCTGAGGCCCCATATTGATGAAGTACTCTTCTGATTCCAGCTCTTTGTAAACGGTTTCTTCCATTTAGTAGGCAATCATATTCACAGGGTCATCATAATCTTTTCGCAGGGGGTAACCCACCCAGTCATCCGTCAGTAGCAATCTTCTCAAGTCGGGATGGTTTTTGAAAATGATCCCGTATAAGTCAAATATTTCACGCTCATGAAATTCGGCTGTTTGCCAGAGTTTACAGACTGTTTCTATCTCCGGTTTTTCCCGAGAACTTATTTTGACTTTCACCACCACCATATGATTAAGGGTGGTAGATTTTAAATGATAGACTACTTCCATGTGTTGAGGCCAGTCAACACCGGTTAAGCAGAAGAGATAGTCGAAAGAAGTTTGTGAATTGGATTTGAGTTCAGAGAGGAGGGCGCAGGCTTTTTCAGCAAGAACAACA
>CAZQXC010000006.1:0-56387 GCA_964597075.1 uncultured Roseivirgaceae bacterium
AATGCCCAGGAGTTACATCAGTTGTTTTTCGATTTAAGAAAACAACTGAACCAGACCTTCATCATTGTAACGCACAATCAGGAATTTGCACGTATGGCCGACCGGACCATTGAGATCCGGGACGGCATCGTGGTTTCGTAAAACTGATAATCAGATCTTCCTTTTTACATACTTATCCTGGGCCTTTTCACCATGCTTGGTGATTTTATTGTGGCTTGAATAAGCAGGACAATGTGAGGTTTCAAAACTGCAGGACGAGAGTACAATACAGGCAACAACACTTAAGGTAAGGGCAATGCGTTTCATAGAGGCGATACTTTTGTTTGTTTTAATAAAGCAAAAGTATGGTGGTACTGGATCCTGCTTTTGATGATGTCAGGTTGATTCTATTTCATGTAATAGCAAGTCAGCAGAATGTAAAAAATGCCTCTTCGTCCGCTGCTTTTCTGCAAATCCTGATAAACCCTTACTGCTTTCTTTACTCAAGTATTCATATTAAGACTTGAAATATTACTTTCTTAATTCGATCATAAATTATTATATAACAAGTACTTAGCTATAAAATGAAGGTTATCTTTTAGGTTATAAACCCGACTATTCTTACAAGAATCTTCCCTTAACATTAGATTCATGATAAGCCTGGAAATAGTAAAATTTTACGATTTTGAACCTTAAGTCCACATTGGGATTATTAGAGAAAGAGCAACTTCAAAGGTGCAGAACCTCCTGGGTGGACTCTTCAGCCTCCATTAGCCCATCTGGATTTATCCCCGTTAAACGAACAGGCTTAAGCTCATTGATCAGGATAGGATCGTATTTGACAGCCACACGGATGTAGTTTTCAGTAAATCCGTGCATGAACCCATTTTCCACATCATTTTCGAATAATACAGTTGATTCTCTTCCGATATTATCCTCGTAAAATTTCCTGCGCTTTTTATCCGATAGGATATGAAGCATTTTGGAGCGTTCTGCCCGGGTTTTCGGGTTTACTGTACCCGAAAGCGTAGAGGCCAGGGTATTGTCCCTTTCCGAATATGTAAATACGTGGAGGTACGAAATATCCAGCTCGTTTAAGAACTGGTACGTCTCCAGAAAGTCTTCCTGCGTTTCTCCCGGAAAGCCGACTATCACATCAACCCCAATGCAGCAATGAGGCATTATCGTTTTTATCTTCTCTACGCGGCTTGTATACAACTCGCGTTGGTAGCGTCTGCGCATCAATTTTAGAATCTTGTTACAGCCCGATTGTAATGGAATATGAAAGTGGGGTACAAATCGATTCGAAGTCGCCACAAATTCAATGATTTCGTCCGTTAATAAATTCGGTTCAATAGATGATATCCTGAAACGGTCAATACCTTCTACTTTGTCTAGTTCCTTAATAAGGTCCGCGAAGTTTTCAATCCGTTTTCCATCCTGTAAACCAAAGTCACCTGTGTTAACGCCCGTTAAAACAATTTCTTTGACTTCTGTTTTTGCAACTTCCTGAGCGGTATTTACAATGTTGGAAATATTATCACTGCGACTGGCTCCGCGAGCCAACGGAATGGTGCAGAAGGAGCATGAGTAATCACACCCATCCTGAACTTTCAGAAAGGTTCTGGTTCTATCTTGTATGGAATAAGAAGTGTTAAAAGATTTTGCAGCCTCAACTTCGGAGGCGTAAACTTCTGGCTGTGGCTTCCGTACAAACCCATCCAATAATTCAACTAACCTGAACTTCTCCGCAGCACCCAACACCGCATCAACTCCGGGAATCTCAGAGATCTCTTTTGGTTTTAGCTGTGCATAACAGCCAATAACAGCCACGTATGCATCAGGGGCAATGCTCCGGGCCTCGCGCACAATCTTGTGACACTTTTTATCGGCATTCTCCGTAACGGAGCAGGTATTGATAATGAATATATCCGGGGTATCAATAAAATCTACTTTTTTATAGCCCCTCTGTTCGAACATCCGTGAGATCGTTGAGGTCTCCGAATAGTTCAGTTTACAGCCAAGCGTATAAAATGCTACTTTTTTCATTTGAAGTGCAAAGGTAACATCCCCATTGGCTCCTTCCAACAAGGAGGTTTGTATAGCAAGACCAGACATTCTATCTTCGGATGTAACTTATGAAAAGAGTATTTTATTTGCTTCAGGGGTCCCTGATACTCCATTTAGTTATCTCCTTGGTTTTTATCCTCGATCCTCCATTCTTAACGAAAACCACGATTTCCAGAATTTATAAATCGTACCTGCTTCCAGGGCCCTTTTTTAGAGATGACAGAATTGTTGACAGTAACATGTTGTACGTGTCCTGGAAGGTTGATAATGAATGGACGACACCGATTAATCCAGCATTCAATAGTTTTAAAAAATATCACTCGACTTTTAATCCTGCCTGTCTTTATAGAAGTCGTCTTGAACGAACACTTTTTGTAAGACCATTTTATAAAAAGGATCTTTCTCATGCTGAATTGCTTCAAGAAAGGACATTCATAATGCTCAGAGAATACCTGGAGGTGCATTTCATTCCCTCAACAACTGACTCGGTTAGAATGCTTTTTGTAAACCGAGAGGCAAAGAACCTTGAGGTTAGCTTGGACTCAATCGATGTGATCCTGAGAAGATGAAATTCGCTACAGCACTCAGTATACATTTCAATAATTTTCTCCAACAGGAGAGTCGTTATCAACGGTCTAAAGTAATTTTTTGCAAATCACTTTATGCTTTTCTTTTTCTGAAAATTATTTTTCTATGGACGGTGCTACCTGACATTGTCAAATATTCGCCATTTCAATTTAATTCTTTAATAAAGCAAGTAGTGTATGTACCACTAAAAGTGGCACAGGTTGAAGTCCATTTATTTTTAATCCTCTTCCTTATTGTGTTAGTTCTGGGGTTACTTGTCAGATTAAATTACGTAACTGCTGTACTAATTTTTTGGCTCTCGATTAGTCTGAGCCGATTAATCCTGCCGGTAACTAATGGATCTGATCTTGTCTTGAATCTTTTTTTGCTTATTTCAATTTTTCTCCCGGCTATACCTGTAATGAAATCCTCCAGCCTGCAAGGATGGCAAAAGGTCAGTTCAAATTTTGCTTTTCTACTTTGCCGAGTTCAGTTGGCATTGATCTATCTGTTATCAGGTTATGATAAGCTCATGAGTGAAGCGTGGCGGTCGGGAGATGCCTTATATTCCATTGTTAACCTTGAATATTATATTAATCCGCGGGTACTCATTCCTGATGGTGAATCATTTTATTTGATTACGGCCTGGGTAACCATCCTTTTTGAACTGGGCTTTGCGCTATTCATTTGGGTCAAATTATTTCGATGGACATTTTTGATTGCAGGTATCCTTTTTCATTTGGGTATTATATTCTTGCTAAGCCTGCCGGATTTTGGAATCCTTATGATTCTTGCTTACAGTATATTTATTCCGGTTGGGGACAGTAAACAAACGGCATCCTTAAAATAGTCCAATGAGTTTAGATGTATTTACTACATACTCAATCGTCTGTGATAATTCACCTGCCCGAGATGATAGGTTAAATGGCCGGCTAAATGGATTAGAAAGAACGTGGTAGTTATCGGGTATCCCCAAACCTGAATGGGATATTCTTCCTCCAATTGTGATGGATCGAGTTGCATGAGAACCTGCTTCACCGTTTCCCGGGTTTTCATAATTTCGTCCAGCAAGACATGGCGGGGAACATTCCGTGCTGCGAATTCTTCATCGCGATTGCGCACATAGCCGTTCTTTCCCAATACAGCACCGATAAAATGTTGAAGGTTACCGCAAAGATGGAGACACAATGTTCCTCCCGAATTTTTAATATCCCCTTTTAGGGTCCAGACTGACGCTTCATTCGGGTATAGATTAATCTCCTCTTCCAGTTTAGCGAGGTCGCGATTAAATACAGTGACCAGTGAAGTGAGAAAATCCTCTGCCATGATGTTAAAGACTTAGTAAATAGGTCTCTATGTTTTTTATTTTTTCATCCAGGGCCAGGTTTACCTGGTCAAACTCCTTTTGTGAGTTAAGTTTGACATTTACACTGATATAGAATTTTATTTTAGGCTCCGTACCGGAAGGACGCACCGAAATCTTAGTGCCATCTTCGAGGTAAAATTGCAATACATCGGAAGCAGGGAAATTTAGCGAAGTGGTTTTTCCTGTTTTTAAATTCTTTTCGTTCAATGTACTGTAATCAAGTATTCGTTCAACAGAAGTACCCAGTATGGAGGCCGGTGGATTATTTCTGAAGTTGCCCATCATAGCCTTAATTTCCTGCTCGCCCTGTTGTCCTTTTTTGGTAATGTTGATCAAGCCTTCTTTGTAGAATCCATGTTCAACATACATATCGATGAGCCAATCATACAAGGATTTACCGTCATCTGCCGCAGTAGCAGTCATGACCGCAAAGAATGCACAGGCGGATACGGCATCTTTGTCGCGGATAAAATCACCCACCATGTAACCATAGCTTTCTTCTCCGGCAGCAACAAACTTCTGCTTGCCTTCGCGTTCACCCATCAGTTGGGCGATGTACTTGAATCCGGTTAAGGTGTTGTAACAGTCTATACCATAGTTTCGCGCAATGGTGTCTACCAGTTCGGAGGTAACTATGGTCTTGGCGATATACGTATTGGTCCGATCCTCCAGGTTCTTCATGATGAACCACATCATTAAACTGAACGCCTGATTACCATTGAGCAGCACAAAATCTCCATGCTGATTACGCACGCCAATACCCACACGGTCAGCATCCGGATCGGTAGCCATAACCATGTTGGCACCCACCGCAATTCCTTTTGCAATAACCATTTCCATGGCGGAGCGTTCCTCGGGGTTAGGTGATTTTATGGTTGGGAAATTACCATTTGGTTCAGCTTGTTCTTCCACCACATGAACATTGGTAAATCCTATTCTGCGTAAGCATTCAGGAACCATAGTCGAGCCGGTGCCGTGTAGCCCTGAGAATGCAATAGGGATATGGTGATGCTTTTTGATAATTTCTTTCTTTGGAATCACCCGCAGAACTTCTGTGTAATACGCTTCCTCTACGTCAGCCGATATAGTGTGAATTCTGGAAGGAACACCTGAAAACTTGACTTCTTCAAAAGAAGTAATAGCGTTTACCTCCTTGATGATACTATTATCATGAGGCGGTACCACCTGGGCGCCATCATTCCAGTATGCCTTGTATCCATTGTATTCTTTTGGATTGTGTGATGCCGTAACGACTATGCCGGAGTTGCAACCCAAATGCCGGATGGCATAGGAAAGAAGCGGGGTAGGGCGTAATGCCGGGAAAACATGAACCTCAATGCCATTGGCTGAGAAAACATCAGCAATGACTTGTGTAAAATAATTACTGTTGTTCCGGCAGTCGTAGGCAATCGCAACTTTGATTTGTTTTCCCGGAAAAGCTTTCAATAAATAATTGCTAAGCCCTTGCGTAGCTACACCAACCGTGTACTTGTTCATGCAGTTCGACCCTGCACCCATAATGCCGCGCAAACCACCCGTACCGAATTCAAGGTCTTTGTAAAAATTATCGATGAGTTCTTTCGGATCTGGATTATCAAGCAAGCCTTGAATTTGTTTCTTGGTTTCAACGTCAATAACAGGACTGTTGAGCCACCGTTGTGCTTTAGTTTTTACAGATGAAAGGACTTCAGACATATTTCTTTGGGTGTAAAAAAATTATTGATTATAAATTTCCTCTTAATTCCTGCTCACGCTCTATCGACTCAAACAAGGCTTTGAAGTTTCCTTTTCCGAACGACTTGGCGCCATTGCGCTCAATAATTTCAAAGAAAACGGTGGGTCTGTCCTGTATTGGTTTGGTAAAAATCTGTAGCAGGTAACCTTCTTCATCACGGTCAATAAGGATGTTGAGTTTCTTTAATTCTTCCAGACTTTCGTTAATGGTGCCTACGCGATCCAGCACATCTTCATAATAGGTTTCAGGAACATAAAGGAATTCAACCCCCCGCTTCCTTAATTCGCCTACCGTATGAATGATATCATCCGTGGCAATGGCAATATGTTGTACCCCTGCGCTTTTATAAAAGTCGAGGTATTCTTCTATCTGCGATTTCTTCTTGCCGCTGGCGGGCTCATTGATTGGAAATTTGATGTAGCCATTTCCGTTTGAAACTACCTTTGACATCAAGGCGCTGTATTCGGTGGAGATATCTTTGTCATCAAACGTTACCAACAGACTAAAGCCCATAACCTTTTCGTAAAAATCTACCCAGGTATTCATCTTACCCAGTTCAACGTTGCCCACGCAATGATCAACATACTTTAATCCGATAGGCTCTGCTTTTATGCCACTGCTGCGCGGTTTATAACCCGGAAGAAACGGGCCTTTATAGTTGGATCGTTCAACAAACGTGTGAATGGTTTCCCCATACGTCTTGATGGCAGATACCACCACTTCACCAAATTCATCTTTCAAAACTTTCGGTTCAAAGGCTGGTTCAGCCCCACGCACAACCGTTTCCTGAAACGATTTGGTGGCATCATCCACCCATAAAGCCAGCACTTTCACTCCGTCACCATGCTTTCTAACATGTTCTGAAATTTCCGAATCGGGTTGGAGTGAAGTAGTGAGTACCAGGGTTATTTTGTTCTGGCGTAACACGTAGGAAGCCCGATCGCGTACGCCCGTTTCAGGCCCCGCATAGGCTACCATTTCAAACCCGAACGCATAGTGATAAAACAAGGCCGACTGCTTGGCGTTGCCCACATAAAACTCAATGTGATCTGTGCCGTTGATGGGTAGAAAATCCTGTGCCATATATTTCGCTTTTGATTGGGTAAAGTTAACCTGAAAGTGTTAATGTTTAACCTTGAATGCTGCAAAACAATTCGCTCAGAATTGAAAATAGATGAATGGTTGTGATGCCTGCAGGCTTTGATGCGCCAGGTAGATAACCCCCACCGTAATGGCAGCCTGAAAGCTCCAGTGTAATCGGGCAAAGAATTCGCGGTATTTGTTTTTAAAGTCGCTGCTTAGCCAGTGTATTATAAATCCCAGAAGCAATACTACAAAGTAGATATCATACGCACGGATAGCCTGTGGAATGACTGCGGCATGAAACTGTGTTCCAATCTGGATCATCATCTGCCTGGCGGTTTCCATATCGGGTGATCGAAAGAAAATTCGAGTGAAGGTAATGAACGAAAGCGTCAGGGTGATTTTCCAGACTCTTGCTAGAAGGTGATTTGATTTCTCCCAGGGGCTAATGCTACGCCAAAGTTTGTAAACCACTACACCTAAACCATTCAAGCCACCCCAGATCGCAAAGTTCCAGCTTGCACCATGCCATAACCCGCCCAACAGCATGGTTATCATAATATTAACATTGGTATTAATCCAGTTACGGAAGGTGAGCGAGATTCGTGAAAGGATAACCAATGCTGTGGTTGAAACCAAAAAGAAAATACCAACCTGAACCCAGAGTCTGCCACTCAGCGCGATCATAATGATCATAATTCCGCTAATGCAGATATACGTTGCCAGTGTACCCACTTTGTTTCCACCAAGCGGGATGTACAGGTAATCCTTCAGCCAGGTACTCAGTGAAATGTGCCAGCGCTGCCAAAATTCACCAACATGAAGCGCTTTGTAAGGGGAATTGAAATTGGTATTTAACCGGAAGCCCATCAACAGGGCAATGCCAATGGCAATGTCGGTATAACCGGAGAAATCGGCATACACCTGCATCGTGTAACCAATAATGGCCATCAGGTTTTCAAAGCCGGTAAACCGAAGCGGATCTTCAAATACGCCATCGATAAATCCGTTTGCGAGGAAATCCGCCAGGAAAGCTTTCTTGAGTAACCCATTCAAAATCCAGAATAGCCCGATGCCGAATTCGTGTTTGGTAAGTTGATGAGGATTGTGCAACTGTGGAATGAAATCTTTTGCCCGAACAATAGGACCAGCAACCAATTGTGGGAAGAAGGAAACATAAAACCCAAAGTCCAGCAAGTTGTAAACCGGAGGAACTTCTTTACGATACACATCAACAATGTAGCTGATGGTTTGAAAGGTGTAAAACGAAATGCCAACGGGCAGCAGAATTTTCTCAACCCGAAACGTTCCGCCAAACTGTTCATTCACCCATGCTGCCAATACGTTTTGGACCTGTAAATACTGCCCGATGTTTGTATTCCAGAATTCATTGAAAGAAGAAACGAACAAGTTGTAGGAATCGGTAAAGAAGTAGGCATACTTAAAATAGAAAAGCACCAACAGGTTTATCGTGATGCTGATGGCCAGAATTAATTTTTTGCTGCTCAACTTGCTCATGCGGTGAATACCAATACCGCCAGCATAATTTACGAGCGTAGAAAAGACAAGAATCAGGAAAAAGAAACCGCTGGTTTTATAATAGAAGAACAAACTGGCGGCAAATAAAAAAGCATTTCGTGATGCTGTTTTATGATTACGCATGGCGTAATAGATGATGAAAAAGGCAAAGGTTGACCAGCAAATAAACACGGGGCCCAGGTGCGACCAGGTAAAATAGAACAAACCGAGCACAGCAGTAACCGTACTAAACAACATGGCCGTATACCACTTACTACCTTCTTCAATCAACGACTGAATGGCTAATACCAGCAGCAGGAATATCCAGAAATAGATCTTTGTAAAGAATAACCCATCGGACATGCCTGAGCCGACCGGGTCCTCCCAAAAGAAAAAGATATATTCAAGCCACTCGATCATCAGCGCTTAGCGTTGGCCAGAATATGTTTTTCATAATCTTGTATAAGAGCGCTGGCCAACAGATATCCTAGCAAGCGATACCCATCCCCGGTAAAATGAAGTTTATCCGTTTTGGCAAGCCGTGCATCAATCCAGCTGTCGATGCTGGCGCGACCGCCCATCATACCGTACATATCCCAAACAGCAGCATTGTATTGTGACGAAAGTTCTGACATGACTTGCCTGACTTTCTCGCCATTCGGGTTGACATACCTGCGCTTGAAATAACTGTCGTTATTGGTTGTGAACAAAATAGCTGCATCAGGCGCTACGGTTTTTATTCTCCTGATCAGCTCGCGATAGTTTTCTTTATAGGCCTGAGGTGAAAAGCTGGGATAAAGGGCATCGTTTATGCCGATGGAGAAGATCACCAGGTCAGGCGGTGAAGTTTGTAAGTCTCGGGCAAAATTCGGACTTCTTAAATAGGCAGGGACATCTGCGCCATTTACGCCAACGGCATTATAATAAATCCCGGGTTTATTGTTTTCAAGCTTAAAGCCATAACATGTAAAGTAGTTTTGTAACGAATCGGTTTGCTTTAGCTGAAGATGAAGTGTATCTAATGGGCGGGTAAACCTAACCTTTGAATAGCCTTTATCAACAAAGGTTTGAATGGTGGCAGCAGAGTCATTTGGAAATTCAAAACAAAATGACTGTACATCTGTAGAATGGTAAACAATGGCCTCCATAAAATCGTATTCGATATGGCTATTTTCGTTCAAGACAATTTTTAACCAGCCATCGTTTCTCTTCGTGGTTACAGAAATGCCCAGTACACCAAGATCACAATCCCTGGTTTTTTCAACGTTGCGGCAGCCATCCCAGACACCCCCATAATCAACGGTGTAACCATACGGTGTATTTGTTCTGGCAGCACGATAGGGGAACACAAGACCTCTGCCGGCAACAATTCCCGGATGAAGTGAGTGAAGGGTTTCGCGAACGGTGCCCGACCATATGCCGGCTTGTATGTGTGATCCGCCTACGTGCAAGATGTTGATTTGTTCCTCGCCCTGGTAAATCAAACGATCAAGTTTTTCATAGAAGCCGTGCATCGGTTCGGTTGAACCAAAATACTGCAACTGATTTTTGCCGTAATCAATAAAATTATAATCAGGATAATCGTGTGCGTAGTGTTGGGCATGAAGACTTGGCGTCTGAACGAATATGATTGTAATAAGATATACCGTGTTATTCAGAAATTTCATCTTGCTTTTCCTTGTCTGGTGTATTCTTTTTTTCTTTTTGCTGTTGGTATTGCTGATAATCTTTCAGCAAGGCTTCAATAAACCACTGACTGACTTTCAGCGCACCTTTGTCGGTAAAATGAACATAATCTTTTATGGCCAGGGGAGGGTTGGCATTAACCCATTCTTTCATGGAACCTTTTCCGCCCATGGCTTCAAACAGATCCCAATAGGCGGCACCTGCTTGGTGGGCTTCAGTTTTAAGTGCATCTCGAACGTGGATAAGTTGCGGATAGGTAACCCACTGGGTGCCCTCCAATACACTCATGTCGGATGGACCAATGACAATGACTGCGGCATTCGGCTCAAGCTGTTTCAGGTACTGAATATTGCGTTTGAAATTTCGGGCGTAACCGTTGATGCGTTCTTCGGTTTTGGCATAGGGAATTGCATTACCACCGAATTGAAGAATGAACAAGGGAATGGTGAACTCCTTGAAAGCCGCCACATATGAATCCTTATCCAGCGTGGTAAAGCTGGCACCCGAATCACCACGCAAAGCGATGTTGTCCACCATAACGCCTTGCGTATCGTCCAGTGAAACTCCGTAAACATCCGGGCTGTCGCTTCCTGAAAAACGGATCGTAACCTCATGGATGTATTTCGGGGACGTGTACCGGGCTACACGCGGACTTGATGTTGGCTCGAGGATTTTAGTATACACCACCGAATCCTTATCAAGTAACTCCAAAAGTACGGGTTGTGTATTCTTTCCGTAAAAAACACGCACATCTTTGAACGAACGAGTGCCTGCGTACGATCGAGATGATGACTTGTAATTTACCCACGCATAGTGAGTGGTGCTATCCTGAGCGGTACTATCCGGGTAAGGAGTAAAGCGCGAAAAAATCCCCAGATGCCCATAAAGCCGATGATCAGTGGTACTATCGCCTTGATTATAGAAGTAATGTGATTTCCAGTTGTCGGAATGATTGAGGATTATGCTACGGGGATAGGCCAGGGGTTGTATCGGTAGCCAGCCTGGACCCTTGCCTCCAAATTGCTGCTGTAGCTTATGGCGAATATAACTCGTAATCCGGTCGCCCTCAATCTGGCTATCACCATAATGTACAATGTGAATTGGTTTTTTAGTTGAGCCGACTTTTTCCAATGAATTGAAAAAGTTATGCAATATACTTTTGTCGTTGTTTGGGTAGTGAATGCTGAGTTGGACATTGCGGATGGAGTCCCTTACAAAAACAGTTCGTATAGAATCCCTTTTACTTTTTGCAGATGCTAAAACTGAGTCTTCAAGGATTTCTCCTTTTATAATAGCCTGAAGTCTTTCTTGTTCTGACCGGTCACGTTGAACAAAAACATGTTGTGCCGTAGGAAAGTGTAAACTGAAATTCTCTGTGATGGGGATTCCGCTTGCCGGATGAAAAAACTGAATAAACAGCGCTGCCAGAAGAACAATGCCACCAAATAAAGCTATTCGGCTAACTTTCATTGTTTTTTAATTTTTAATAGCTGGCCAATATCAATACGCTCGCCAATGGTATTCCAGCGCATAATGTCTTCAACCGTAACTCCGGGAAACTGCTGTGAAATCGACCAAAGTGAATCCCCCTGCTTAACGGTGTATTCCGTATAGGTACCGGGTTCCAGTTTTTCTTGCTTTAATGTGCTGCTGGGCTTAGGTGTTGTGATCTTGACTTGCTCTTTGGTGTATATGATCAGTTGTTGCCCAACATTAATCCGATCACTTTTTAAGTTGTTCCACTCTTTTAATTGCCTGATACTAACCTGGTGATCCATGGCAATGCGCCCCAGGTTGTCTCCCTGGCGAACGGTATACATGATGTTGAACGTGTTTTCGGGTTGAGTTTGTGTTTTTTTCTCTACGGCAACCACTTTTGCCTGAAGGATGGAATCCTGCTGTTGTTGTAACTGGTCTATCTTGGCAACGAGACTATCTCTTTTTTCTTTAGGAAGGAAAATAGAAACACCAGCCGGAATTTTATTACCGTGTAATGCAGGATTATAGGCCAGTATTTCCTGTTCGGGAATTTTAAGCAAGAGTGCCACCGAAATGATCAAGGTTGGGTTTTCAATAAGAACGCTATCCTGAGAAGTCAATAGTCCATTTGGATGTTTCTGAACAAAAGGCACTTCGTCAAGCAAAGCAGCTACATAATTCCATAAAAAAATGTCATCCCGGGTTGAGACGGGTAATTGATCATAGATGAAATTCATTCTGACGGCTTCGTCCTTAAACCTCATCGTTGCTGTTTTCGTTAATGCAGCACGAACGGAACCTTCACTGTTAAAGAAAGCAAGTAACGCAAGTGCGGCATCATCACCGAACGATGCCTGAAGATCAGCCAAATACTGAATGGCGATGCTTGTGTTGAGTGCAGGGTCAAGGCGTTGATCGAATTCGTGGTTGAGCAAAAGTCTATAGCGGGTGGCAACCAGGTGGGGAAGTTGCCATAATCCTGCACGTCCATCCGGACCATAAAAATTATACTGCATACCCGACAAGCACAAGGGAATCCATTTATAAAAGAGGGGCAGGTTGTGCTGGCGGATAAGGTCATCGATTTCAGGAAAGTAATTGTTGCCAAGAGCAATGGCAGCCGAAAGTGTTTTAGGATTTACAACGTTTCGATCTATCCATTTTTTAGTCTGTGCAACGGAGAAAGAGTCATCCAAATAGAACGACCTTGGATTGGTTATTTTTACCGGTGGATAGGTTTTGGAGGCTGTGGCGGTCAATGCCATCCTAAAGACTGTATCTCGTATAAATTGGGCCTTAACCTGATTTCCTGTGAATAGGAAACAAGACAAGAGGGTAAGGGCAAAAAATTTTGGAAAGCGGACTGAAAAAATCAACGTTTAAAAAATAAGGATCATGTTTGGTTAACAAATTTACACGATTTGTGGAATTGTTCGACAGCATCGCGAATGGCTTTCAATTTCCCTTGAATTATGCAATCTTTGTGAAAATGTTTGAGAAATGGATAGAAAGAAACTAGACAGTACCCTTTCAGCAATTGTCGGTAAGAAAAAGGAACTTGAATCCCTGGACTATAGCGATCCCAAATACGATGAACTAGAAGATGCCCTTCACGATCTGGAAGATTCTTTCGTTGAGGAATTTGGAAGCTTTCTCGAGGAAAAACTTCAGGAGGTGCACGACAGGTTTTGTCCGGAAACGGATGTGTTATCACCTACCGCGTATATCGGAAAAGGTATTGTGGTTGATCTTGAAAAATACCCGGGAAAGGAAGCGCGTCTGGTGCTGAACAGCAATCCCACCAGCATTGCCTTAGCCGTTCGCGATAAACAGGAAATAGTCTGGCGGGCCGATTAACAGAATTTTACCGGTAGCCAAGTTTTTTGCGTACACGATCCAGCACCTCACGGGCGATAACGCGTGCTTTGTCTTCTCCTTGCTGTAATTTCTTTTCAAGCGCTTCCGGATTTGCATAATAGAAATTGAAGGCTTCGCGCTCAGCAGCAAATTTTTTGAGAATGAGTTCATGCAATTCTTTTTTCGCATGACCGTAACCATAATTACCAGCGAGGTAATTTTTGCGCATGGTTTCCGTTTGCTCCGGTGTAGCCAGCAAACTGAAGAGTGCAAATGTATTGTCCTTATCCGGATCTTTCGGAGCTTCCAGCGGAGTACTGTCCGAAACAATAGATTTGATTTGTTTGAGTAATTCTTTTTCCGGCAGAAAGATATCAAGGATGTTGCCGTACGACTTGCTCATCTTCTGGCCATCCGTTCCGGGCACGGTCATTACCTGTTCTTCGATTTTAGCTTCCGGAACAACAAACGTTTCTCCGTATTGATTATTAAAGGATGATGCGATATCACGGGCCATTTCAAGATGTTGTTTCTGATCTTTACCTACCGGCACAATATTCGCATCATATAAAATAATGTCTGCCGTCATCAGTACAGGGTAAGTAAACAGACCTGCATTTACATCCGCTAGCCTGTCCGCCTTATCTTTATACGAATGTGCATTGGCCAGCATGGGGAAGGGGGTGAAGCAGTTCAGGTACCAGGTGAGCTCACATACTTCCGGGATTCTGGATTGACGGTACAAGTAATTTTTCTCAACATCAAAGCCAAAAGCCAGCCAGGCCGCTGCCACGGCACGAACATTGTCGGCACGCACATAAGAATCCTTTATGGTGGTGAGGGAATGAAGATCGGCAATAAAGAAAAACGATTCGTTTTCGGGTTGTTTGGAAAGTTTAATGGCAGGGATAATCGCCCCTAGTAAGTTACCTAGATGAGGTCGGCCGCTGCTTTGAATACCGGTTAAAATGCGAGTCATGCCGCAAAGAAAATAAAATAACCCGAACGGAATTATGTTTTACTTTTGTGCAGCCAATAAAGTTGAAATATGAAGCGAATTAGTGTAGTTATTGTTCTATTGATGGTGACCTTAGAGGCTTGGACCCAACTGGCAAAACCTCTTCAGTTTAAAGGACAAGTTCACGATTTTGGTAATGTGGTAGAAGAAGAAGGCCCTGTGACTCATGAGTTTGAATTCACCAATGCTGGTACAAAGCCGCTGCAAATTCTGGCCGTTCAGCCTTCTTGCGGATGTACTACACCCGGTTGGTCGAAAGAGCCGATTATGCCCGGTAAAACCGGGACCATAAAAGCGCAATATGATCCTAAGGGACGTCCGGGATATTTCAATAAATCCCTCACCGTAACCACCGATGCGGATGCCCAGCCCGTAATTTTGCAGATTAAGGGAACGGTCACCTCAAAGAATGGCTATTCAGCCGTTGAGTTTCAGGCTAAAAATGGAAATCTTAGGTTAAGAAGTCTGTCGTTTAATCTGGGTAAAATTTACCTGAACGATGAATTTGTGGTTCGTGACTATGAGTTCTACAATGCAGGCGTGAAGCCGGTTTCCTATGCCGGAAAAAGTGATGGTCCTGCGCATATACGTGTTACTACGGAACCCCAGGTGGTTGAACCCGGCAAGAAGGGTGTAATTAGATTAAGCTATAATGGAAAGCTGAAGGGCCAGTATGGATTTCAATCCGACCATGTCACCCTGCATACAGATGATGAACTTCAGCCTGTGAAGGGATTTGCGGTATATGCTACCCTGGAGGATTATTTTCCTGAACTTACACCGGAGGATTTAACCAAGGCCCCGCAACTGCAAATTGCTGCACAGGCTGTAGAGTATGGTTCGATGAAGCAAAACCAATCGGTTACGAAAGAAATTCAAGTTACAAACACAGGTAAATCAGTTTTGGAGATTCGTTCTATACAAGGCAACTGTTCCTGTATACAATCTGTTGCTGATAAGACCAAACTTAAATCGGGCGAGAGTGCCGTGATAAAAATCAGTTTTAATCCGCAGGACCGCAAAGGAACACAAACCAAATCGGTTACTGTCTATTCAAATGATCCGCAAAATCCGGTACAACGGATTACGTTGACAGGAGTTGTGAATTAATTCAGATGGTCTTCGGTTTGCTCAGACGAACTTTTACTTTTAAGAAAGCATCGGGTCTAAATTCTCACCGACCACTTGAATATTTCATTTACACAAACGCCTGTATGCCTGTAATCTCCTTACCTAAAATTAGCAAGTGAATATCATGTGTACCTTCATACGTAAGTACAGATTCAAGGTTAGCCATGTGGCGCATAATCGGGTACTCCCCGGTTATTCCCATGCCCCCATGAATCTGACGCGCTTCACGTGCAATCTCCAGGGCAATCTCAATATTGTTTCGTTTGGCCAGTGAAATTTGAGCCGTAGTGGCTTTACCTTCATTTAATAATGTTCCGAGTCTCCAGTTAAGCAATTGCGCCTTGGTAATTTCGGTGAGCATCTCCGCCAGTTTTTTCTGAATCAATTGAAAGGAGCCTATTGGTTTTCCGAACTGAATTCTTTCAAGCGCATACCTTCTGGCAGAGTCGTAACAATCCATAGCTGCACCCACTGCACCCCAGGCAATACCATAGCGGGCGGAATCAAGGCACATCATGGGTGCGCCCAAACCACTTTTGCCAGGCAATAGATTTTCTTTCGGAACTTTTACGTTATCAAAAACAAGTTCACCGGTGGTGCTTGCCCGAAGGGACCACTTACCGTGGGTTTCAGGAGTGGTAAATCCGGGCATGCCGCGTTCTACAAGTAAACCATGTATTCTGCCTTCTTCATTTTTTGCCCATACTACAGCCACATCGGCTTTAGGTGAATTGGAAATCCACATCTTGGCGCCATTCAATAAATAATGATCGCCCATATCCTTAAAGTTCGTCACCATGCCACCCGGGTTGGAACCATGGTCGGGTTCGGTTAATCCAAAACAACCAAGCCATTCCCCCGAGCCTAGTTTAGGGAGGTATTTTTTGCGTTGCTCTTCACTTCCAAATTTGTAGATGGGGTACATTACCAATGAACCTTGTACGGAAGCTGTTGAACGCATGCCCGAATCACCCCGTTCAATTTCCTGCATGATTAACCCGTAGGAGATATAGTCTAGTCCGCCACCACCATACTCCAGCGGTATGGTAGGCCCGAATGCCCCGATGTCACCGAACTTTTTTACAATCTCGTACGGGAAGTGCGCGCGCTGCGCCCAGTCTTCTATATAGGGACTGATTTCACGCTTAACAAAGTCACGGATGGAACTGCGGATAAGTTTGTGTTCTTCCGTCAATAAACTATCGACAGCATAAAAATCAGGATGCTCAAAAACATCCTGTTTCAGTGATTTAACCGTTGTTTTATCTGCGGTATGGGTTGCCATAGGAGTTTGTTTTTGTTAATTAGCACCTGCCAGCCAGCAGGTGGGCAAATTTAAGTAAATCACAATCCTTAACACCATGGAGGAGCCTAAGGTTAACCCTGAATTACGACAACAACTGAAAAAATTACAGGAAAAATATGCGGTTATGGGGCAGGATTTATCGTCCTACCTGGATGGCCTGCTTTACGCGGATTACCTGACCTACTGGGATTACATCCACCTGGATACCTTGCTTAGTTTGCAGAACCCAAAAACCCGTTTTCCGGATGAACACATCTTTATTATTTACCATCAAATCACGGAGCTTTATTTCCGGTTGATCATTCTGGAACTTGAACAGATTACAGCAAAAGAAAACCCCGATGAAAAATTTTTTGGCGAGCGGCTTGACCGGGTAAACCGGTACCTCGGGCATTTGGAGAATTCGTTCGACATCATGGTAAACGGGATGGAGCGTGATCAATTTTTAAAATTCCGCATGTCGCTATTGCCCGCCAGCGGTTTTCAATCGGCCCAATATCGCATCATCGAATTTTATGCTACCGATTTTATAAACCTGGTTTCCGAAAAGGATCGGACAGGGGTAACCGATGAAAAGAATATTGAAGCGGTTATAGAAAAATTATATTGGCGAAGTGGTGCAACGGAGTTGGCAACGGGCAGGAAAACACTAACCTTGCAACAGTTCGAAAAGAAATATCTGAATCAATTCCGCGACTTAGGACTTTCTCTAGCGACAAACAACCTCTGTCAACTTTATAAAAAGCATTTTCCGGACAATCAAACTATTATCGAAAAGCTTCGTGCCTTTGATTCGCTGGCCAATGTATTGTGGCCCCTGGCCCATATGAAATCAGCTGCGCATTACCTGGAGAAAGATCCGGAGGATATTAAAGCAACGGGCGGAACCAACTGGCAGAAGTACTTACCGCCACGTTTTCAGAAAATCATTTTTTATCCTGAACTCTGGTCGGATCAGGAAAAAGCAGAGTGGGGTAAGGCGGCCTTTGTCCGTAAATAAGCCTGAAATTCTTATCTTGCAGGTAATCTTTTAACTGTGAAAAGGTTATCCATTCTTTTTCTTCTCTTCCTTTCGGTACAAGCCTACGCCCAGGTTTTTACCCGTCAGACTTTTCATGATCCTGAAAAGCAATACATAAAGGAAGTTTTTCAGGTGAAGGATACCGTAAAGAATATTTTAAACGGGCGTTACGTATCCTATTACCTGAACGGTAACATTGAGTCGAAAGGATTCTTCTCCAACAATGAAACAACGGGTATTTGGGATTTTTTCTATGAGTCAGGAAATTTGAAAATGCGTGGTGCCCTTCGGCAAAATTCTAATTTTGGCTTGTGGGAGTATTTTTATGAAAGTGGGAAGAAAAGTATGGAGGGTACTGTGAATGGAAAGAATCGTGAAGGAGAATGGAAAATGTTTTATGAAAATGGCCAGGTAAGGGAGATCGGTAGCTATGTGAGCAACCGGAGGTCTGGCGTGTGGTTGAGTTATTTTGAGGATGGTGTAAAAAAAGGTGAGATCGATTATGTGGATGATTTTGGGCGATATACAGAATACTTTCATTCCGGAAAGGTTGCCGCTGAAGGGCCGAAGATGGGTCATCGCCAGGTAGGTCACTGGCGATTCTACGAAGAGGCAAGTGGTTCCTTACTCACGCAGGGTGATTATGAAAACGGAAAGAAGACAGGAGAATGGATAACCTATTTTTCCGATGGGAATGTCGCCATGAAGGGTAGTTATGAAAATGATAATCCGGTAGGCAAGTGGGAGTATTATTTTGAGGATGGTTCGATAAGTTCTTCCGGTGAATACCTGGGCGGACAAAAGAATGGTTATTGGAGTTCATTTACTACTGGTGGAAAAATATTGAGTGAAATAAATTATGACAAGGGTACTGGCGAATACCGTGAGTATTACCCCAGTGGCAAACTGAAGGTAAGTGGTAGAATGGACGCTGAAAAAAGGCAAGGTCCATGGACCTTTTACTTTGAAGATGGGAAAAAGGAAGGTTATTGTGAGTTTGATCAAGGCAAGGGAACATACTATGGCTATTACCGCGATGGCTCTTTGCAAACCCGTGGTGAAATTGAGGGGGATGTGCGGGTTGGCACTTGGGAACTGTATGAACGGGACGGAACCCTGTCAGGTTATTACCGCCCCTATTACGATCAGCAGAACCTGGCGAAAGACATCAATGAATTGGCAGCAAGAAATCAGCCTGCAAAACAATCAACAACTAAGCAATTTGGACACTTCACCGCCCGCGCTAATGAATACAAAGGTGTGATTGTTGAAGGTAATCCTGTGCTTATGTTTGCCGGAAGGTTTCCTATGGCGGTGGAATTTTATTCGCAGGAGCGCTTAGGTCATGCGTTTGAATTTATCGGCATTCGAAATCCATTTTTTGAATCCGATGAAAACGTTGTGCCGGGCAAGCTATTCGAACGAGGCTATAGCATTGCGATCAAGCAAAAACTCTACAATCCCGTCAAAGCAGGGATGTGGTACTTCGGACATCAGATCAGGTTTACCAATATTGGTCATTTTACTAATATCATGTTTAACTCAAACCCGGAAACCATCATAACGTTTACCGCCCCGGATCAGCGCATTGAGTATGGTGTGCTGTTAGGGTATCGGATTATTCAGCGCAACAATGTGAGAGGTTTCACCATCGATTTGTATGGCTCAGCAAACATAGGTTATCGGAGTGTTGATGTTGATCCGTTCAGCGCCAGTTTTTTTCAGAATGTGGATCAGTCCAATCTGGTAACTGGTTTTACATTTGGCCTCAATATGGGCAATGTGTTTTCATACCGTTAGTACCGCTATATTTGTCTATATTTTTTATTGAAGGTTAACTCCCTTCCAGTATGCCTGCCAAAGAAATTATCCTTTCGCCCGAAGAGGCTTTTGATGAGCCGCGATTTACCCAATCGCTCTATGAAAAATTAAGTTTAAAGCAGGATGGTGATGTTTGGATACGCCCAATAAAACGCTCCATTGATGCCCGCGGCAAAAAGGTTTTCGTGCGGGTACTCTGCGAAACGGTAGCTTCCTCTGAAAAGCGACCAATCATCACGTATGCTAAAAATTATGCTGATGTCTCGAATGCCACTCGTGTGCTCATTGTTGGTTCCGGCCCTGCTGGATTATTTGCTGCACTTCGTTTACTTGAATTTGGATTAAAGCCTGTTATACTGGAGCGGGGAGCTGATGTGCAAGCCAGGCGAAGAGACATTGCCGCCATTAACAAGCACCATGTTGTAAACCCTGATTCTAATTATTGTTTTGGAGAGGGTGGTGCAGGTACCTATTCCGATGGGAAGTTGTATACCCGATCAAAGAAGCGCGGTGACGTAAACAGAATTCTGGAAATTTTGGTGGCACACGGGGCAAAGGCGGAAATTCTCTTTGATGCTCATCCGCACATAGGAACCAATAAATTGCCCAGGTTAATTGAAGAAGTACGGAAAAGTATTTTAGTGGCAGGTGGAGAAATTCATTTTAATACGAAGGTCAGTGACTTTATTATTCAGCATAATAAAGTTGTTGGTGTAAAAACAAATGATGGTAATTCAGTCCAGGGTGAAGCATTGATCCTGGCCACAGGCCACTCAGCCCGTGATATTTTTGAGTTGTTACACACCAGAAATATTCTGATTGAGCAAAAACCTTTTGCACTGGGGTTGCGGGTTGAACACGCGCAGCAATTGATTGATCGTATACAATACCACTGCCCGGTAGATCGGGGACCTTATCTTCCGGCTTCGTCCTACTCATTGGTGCACCAGGCACAGGTCAGCGGGCAGCAGCGAGGGGTATTTTCATTTTGTATGTGCCCGGGTGGGTTTATTGTGCCTGCCGCTACATCACCTGGTGAGGTAGTCGTGAACGGCATGAGTCCATCGCGGAGAGATTCGCGCTTTTCAAATTCGGGTATTGTGGTTTCGGTGAATGAGCAAGATTTTCTACCCTTTGCGCAATTCGGTCCGTTGGCGGGCATGCATTTTCAGGCCGCCATTGAACAGAAAGCTTGCATCCTTGCGGGCGGTAACCAGACAGCCCCGGCTCAGCGCTTAGCTGATTTTGTGGATAGGAAAGTTTCAACCTCCTTGCTGGACACCTCGTATCAACCCGGCCTTGTGTCTGTTGACCTGCGTGAAGTATTGCCCGATTTCATTTCTGAAGCGTTACGTCAGGGGTTCAGGAACTTTGGTGGCAAGATGCGTGGTTATCTGACCAATGAAGCGCAGATAGTAGGCGTGGAAAGTCGTACTTCTTCACCGGTTCGTATACCCCGCCACCCCGAAACGCTGGAACACCCGCAGGTGGGAGGCTTATTTCCATGTGGTGAGGGGGCAGGGTATGCTGGTGGAATAGTTTCCGCAGCTATGGATGGCGAGCGATGTGCTGAGGCAGTGGTAAAGAAATTGAATGTGAACAAGGGAATATGAAGACCGTTATTGTCGGGGCAACGCCCAATCCATCACGCTATGCATTTATCGCTGCGGATATGCTTATCGAATATCAACATGAGATTGTTCCACTCGGAATAAAGAAGGGTGAAGTTTTTGGTAAGGAAATTCTGAACATTCGCGAGCGACCTGCCATTAATGATGTAGATACCATTACGTTATACATCGGCCCCGCGCATCAGCCTGAATGGTATGATTATCTGATCAGCCTGAAGCCTAAGCGCATTATTTTTAATCCGGGTACAGAAAATCCTGAATTTGAAAAGTTAGCACTGGCCAATAACATTGAACCCATGGAGGCGTGTACGCTGGTATTGTTGCGCACAGGGCAGTATTAGTCCATCATCGGATAGGCTCATTGTCTTTTTGAATGGCGATTACAGAAACACAAACAATTTTCCATTCCCCATTAATTTTTTCCATGACGCGTACTTCAGCCTGAGGTGGCCGGTTTGAATCATCGGTTACCTGTTGGGTGAAACGAATGTAAGCCAAATTACCCTGGATTTTAATATGGTGCCAATCTCTGCTGATATTAGCCGTTGATGGTTTTGAGGTCTTAAAATAATTCTCGAATCCCTTATCAATTTCTGCCCAGCCCGAAAATGAATTTACGTCTGTTGTATCGGCAAACGACCAAAACACATACGGCTCATGAACCCATAAACTAGCCCAGGTCTTCTGGTCAATTTCAAAAAATGCTTTTGTTTCCTTTTCAATAACCGCTTTAATTGCGGCTTCTTCATTCCCTTTAGCAGGAGTCTGGTTTTTTGTTTTTTTACCCTGAGCCTGAACAGGCAGGCTGAAAAACAGGGTTAGTAAAAGCAAAATATTAGCAGCAGGTTTCATAATCTTGAACGTTTAGGTTACTACGAATGAATTAAAAGTTTATCGCTTACAGTAAATAATCCTTTTTCAGTACGTAAAATGATTATCCTAACCAACCGGCAGTTCATTAACCAGATCAGCCACACCGTCAATAATTTTTCGGATAACCCCGGCAGCAACAACACTCAGTGCTATGTAAATAAGCAGGAAATCAAGCTTTTTTAAAGCCAATTTCATAGGTTTTTGATTAGGTCACTAAAATTTAGTGAATAAAATTATGACGGCCAAGCTTTGCAGGCTGTTCGGTATAATCAAAATTGGGGTTTGATACGGTATTAAAGTTTACCTTCAAGGTTATAAATCGCAATGACTATGCTTCCTGATGAAAAACTTATCAACCTGAAAAAACTTTATGCCAGGCCGGAGAAAAATCAGTCTGAAGGCGACCCTAATTATTTGTCAGTTGATATTGAAGTGCGCAGTTACGCCCGAAAAATATATGTTAATACGCTGTCATTATAATCTTGGCCATTTTCGGATAATACTGCTTTGTCACATTGATGGTGCGGGTATTCAAAAAGATTGTGTTAGTAAAAAACCATTTTAAAAAGCTATGAAGAAACAGGTTTGCAAAATTTGTGGCCATACCCATGAACAGGCTGTCGTGTTCACCGCACGAGAAATGATGTACGGCAAACTGGACCAGTTTGATTATTTTCAATGTGAAGAATGTGAGTGTTTGCAGATCTGTGATTTCCCTGCAAACATTGCCGATTACTATCCAGCCAACTACTATAGCTTTTCTCCTTATAATGGAAAAAAATTTAAAGGTATTGCTGGTTCTTTTAACACGATGATCTATAGGGCTAAAGTATTTCGCAAAACCATATTTCAAAAAATGATTGCTGGCATCTTTGTCAGTTCGAAGTTTGATTTTTTAAGGAACCTTCCTATTGATTTAAACACGCGTATTCTTGAAGTGGGATGTGGAAACGGAAACCGCTTACTATATCCATTGGCGGAATTGGGCTTTAAAAATATTGTTGGGTGTGATCCTTACATTTCCGAACCAATTGATTATGCCAATTCATTAACCGTTCTCAAAAGTGACATTTTTAAAATGAAAGATAGATGGGATATAATTATTTACGATCATGCCTTCGAACACATTGCCAATCCTCAGGAAAGTCTGACTAAGGTAAGTGAGCTCCTCGATTCGGGAGGTATTTGTGTTCTTCGAATTCCAACGGTACCCTGTTTCGCCTGGTCCCACTATGGAACTAACTGGGTGCAACTTGATGCCCCACGACATTATTTCCTACATTCTCCAAAAAGTATTGAGAAACTGGCTTCAAAGGCCAGATTAAAATTAGTTAACATTATGTATGACTCAACCCATTTTCAATTTAGTGGGAGCGAAAAATACAACAATGATAGGGCATTGGTCACACCAAGGGAACGGGGATTGATGGCATATATGAGAAGAAAGTTAAAGAAGCTTAATTACGATAAATCTGCATTCATCCTAAATAAAGAAGGCCGTGGTGATCAGGCAACATTTTATCTCCGTAAAGATTGATCTCTAAAAAAGGGAGGTTATCAAATTTTCGCTCGAGTGTAAACCTGAATAAATGTGTAAAGTAAGGATAGCGCCATCTCCTATAAATTTCAAAACCATTGATCCTATTGCATCGGGTTGTTCCCGTGCTTTTCCAACATTGGAAGGCGAATAGTTTCCATCGGTTTCCCAGGACGGTGAAGCCCTTGAAATTTAGGCTATTCGGTATGATCAAAATCATGGTTTGATTCGGTATTAAAGTTTACCTTCGAGGTTATAAATCTCAATGACTATGCTGTCAGATGAAAAACTTATCAACCTGAAAAAGCTGTATGCCAAGCCGGGAAAAAAAATCAGCCTGAAGGATTTTGATACCCGGTATACGGGCAAAGAACTTAATCGTAAGGATGCCGAAAAGTTGCTTGAAATGGGCCGAAAGCATTTGGCGGAGATACAGGATGAATTGTACGCCCATAATCAATACAGCGTATTGATAATTTTCCAGGCCATGGATGCGGCAGGAAAGGATGGTGCGGTAAAGCACATTATGTCAGGGTTTAATCCGTTAGGTGTAAAAGTTTATAGTTTTAAGGCTCCTACGACACATGAATTGGATCATGATTTTTTCTGGCGCCATAACCTGGCTATGCCTGCCCGTGGTGAGATCGCCATTCACAATCGTTCACACTACGAAAATGTGCTGGTAACGAAAGTTCATCCCGAATGGATATTAAATGAAAATATTCCAGGAGTTGATTCACTGAAAGATATTAATAGAGCATTTTGGGAAATGCGCTATAAGCAGATTACCCGCTTTGAAAAGAATTTGACAGAAAACGGCACCATTATTCTTAAATTCTTTTTACATCTTTCCAAGAAGGAACAGAAAAAACGATTCCTAGAACGCATTGATGATCCATCAAAGAACTGGAAATTTTCATTATCCGATTTAAAAGAGCGTGCATTTTGGGATGATTACCAGAAGGTATATGAAGACGCCATTAGTAACACGTCTACAGATACTGCACCGTGGTTTGTTATTCCAGCTGATGATAAGTGGTATGCGCGACTGGCCATTGCTGCAGTGATTTACCGCAAGTTTGGAGAACTCAACCTGAGGTATCCAATCGTTACGGACGCCCAAAAGGCTGAATTGCAAAAGGCAAGACTTCACTTAATGACCGAGAACGATAACGGTAAGGAAAAACCGTTGAAGAAAAGTAAAAAAGTAAAGCAGGTTGCTCCTGATTGATATTACTTTTGATGGGGTGGTTCAACCTCTTTTTCCAGAGTGTTCAGGTGAACAATGGTTCCTTTTTTTCGTAGGGCTTCAGCAAGCTGAAGCACATCTTCTTGTTTGTCCCACGGATTTCCGGTAAGCGCGAAAATCTGTAATTTTTCGAATTCCTTTAGTTCTGTGGGTAGTTCGTAAAGATTATTAGTTGAAACATCCAGGTTTTCAATATTTCTCAACGAAAGAATTTGATACGGAAAAGACGTAAGTGAATTATTATTAATCCGTAGAACTTTCAGGTTTTTTAATTCTGCTGTACTTTCCGGTAGATAGTTCAATTTATTGTGTGACGCATAGAGTTCCTGAAGATTAGTAACACCTCCAATATTTTCAGGAAGAGCTGTAAGCGCGTTGTGCGACAAGTAAAGTATTTCCAGACGTTGAAGTTTGGTCAGGTTAATTGTAATGGATTTCAATTGATTGTAATAAAGATCAATTACTTTAAGGTTGGGAAGATTCTCCAGTCCTTCGCTGAGTTCAGGAAGTTTGCAATTATAAAAAGCTAGTTCTTCCAGTTGAAGCAGTTTGCCAATGGCCGGATCAATAGCAGTGATCGGGTTATTACTGAATACAACTTTTTTTAAGGCCGAGAAATTGGAGATAGTGGAAGGAACAGAGGAGATTTTATTTCCAAGTACGTTTAATTCCTGTAAAGATGAATTTTGAATTCGTTCCAGATCAGTAAGCGTTAGCTGGTTATTAAGGAGGTTTAATTTTGTAAGCCTGATGTTTTTCGTGATGTCAGGAAAGTTGCTAAGACCGATGTTGGCCGACAGATCAAGTTCGCGTAGAGCGTTCAAACCTCCATATGTTTTGGGAAGTTTTGCGGCTTCCGTTCCCCGAATCAGAAATTCTTCTGTAAAGGAGTTTTTCCCCAGCTTTAGGCGGCCTTTAGGCGTGTTGTTGTAAATGTAGATACTGTTAAGTTGCTTAAGTTGGTTGAACTTTCTGGAGAGTTTACGCACATGGGTGTTCACGAGTTCCAGTTCTTTCAGATGAGTACAGTTAAAAACAATACCTGGGATTTTTTTGGATTTATTATTTGAAAAACTGAGTGTCGTAACATCTTCTGGTTTCACTTGACCGGAAACCAGCTCGTTATAAGCGGTAAAGCTTTCTTTGGGTTTATAGATAACCCTGAAGCCAACAACTTTTGCGCGAAGGGAACTGGAGATGGCCATCAAACTATCTAGTCTCCTTTTCTCTGTATTATTCAATTGGTTCCGAGTAAAGATTTCCTGTATACCTTTTTGGACCTGAGCGTAGTCTGCAGAATCTTTTTTACTGGCAAATACGGGTACAGATTGTTGGGCCAATACAGCATGTGCAAGAAGTAAAAACAGTATCAGAACAAGCGTATTTTTCATAGCAATTTTGGGTTCAATCAGCACTAATCCGGGAGGGTATTTTTAGTAACATGTTAAGCCTCAAATAAAGTTAGTTTTTTACCTCTTAATTACCTGATTTTCTTACGTTTTACGCTTAAAAAAGCTTATTTTTGAAGGTTTTAACCAAGTATCATGACGGAAAGAAAGAAGAAGGGCGCGGATGATTATTCGGCCAGTAATATTCAGGTTTTAGAGGGTTTAGAGGCGGTTCGGAAACGCCCCGCCATGTATATCGGTGACGTTAGTACCAAAGGGCTCCATCACCTGATCTGGGAAGTTGTGGATAACTCCATCGATGAGGCCCTTGCGGGCTATTGCGATGAGATACGCGTAACGATAAATGAAGATAATTCTGTACTGGTAGAGGATAACGGTCGGGGTATTCCTACCGATATGCACGTCAAGGAAAAGCGCTCTGCGCTGGAGGTAGTGATGACCGTGCTCCATGCAGGCGGTAAGTTTGATAAAGACACCTACAAGGTTTCGGGCGGATTGCATGGCGTGGGGGTTTCCTGTGTCAATGCCCTGTCGGAAGTACTACAGGCTACCGTTTACCGTGATGGAAAAATCTGGGAACAGGAATACCATCGCGGGGTGCCTCAATATGCGGTTCGGGTGGTGGGTGAGTCTGATCGTAGTGGGACCTCGGTACGCTTCCTTCCAGACAAGGAAATTTTCATCGTATCGGAATATAACTATGTTACGGTAGCCTCACGGCTTAGAGAACTCGCCTTTTTAAATCCGGGTATTAAAATTTTCCTTGTGGATCTTCGTGAGAAAGATGAAGAAGGAAAGCCCCGGCAGGATGAGTTTCTGTCCTTAGGTGGCTTGCGCGAATTTGTGGCCTATATTGACTCAACCCGCGAGAAGCTCATACCAGAACCGATTTATATTGAAAACGACAGGGGATCAATCCCCATTCAGGTGGCCTTGAGTTACAATACCTCGTTTAGTGAAAACCTGGTGTCATATGTGAACAACATCAATACCCACGAAGGCGGTACCCACGTGGCTGGATTCAGACGCGCATTAACCCGCACATTAAAGAATTATGCTGATAAGTCGGGCTTGCTGGATAAAGTTAAAATTGAAATTAATGGAGATGATTTTCGGGAAGGCCTTACGGCTGTTATCTCGGTTAAAGTAGCTGAACCCCAATTCGAAGGACAAACCAAAACCAAATTGGGTAACTCCGATGCAATGGGTGCGGTTGATCAATCTGTCGGAGAAGTATTGCAATACTACCTGGAGGAACATCCGCGTGAAGCGAAACTGATTGTAAGCAAAGTAATCTTAGCGGCTCAGGCGCGTCATGCTGCCCGTAAGGCGAGGGAGATGGTACAGCGCAAAAATGTACTTACCGGTACCGGACTTCCCGGAAAACTTGCGGACTGTTCAAGCACAGATCCTGGTATTTGTGAACTTTACCTGGTAGAAGGTGACTCAGCGGGTGGTTCGGCCAAGCAAGGCAGAAACCGAGCTTTTCAAGCCATTCTTCCGCTTCGCGGAAAAATTCTCAACGTAGAAAAGGCACAGGAACATAAGATTTATGATAACGAGGAAATCAAGAATATGATCACTGCACTGGGTGTTTCCTTTGGTACAGCGGAGGATAATAAAGCGTTGAACATGGCAAAACTTCGCTATCATAAAGTTATAATCATGACGGATGCTGATGTGGATGGAAGTCATATTCGAACGTTAATACTTACGTTCTTTTTCCGCTATATGCGCGAGTTGATTGAGAACGGCTATGTATACATTGCTTTGCCACCCTTATATCAGGTTAAAAAAGGAAAAGAAGAGCGTTATTGCTGGACGGAAGAAGAGCGCGATGCACTGGTAAAAGAACTTGGTGGTGGAAAGGATGATTCCGTGAACTTGCAGCGATACAAGGGTTTAGGTGAAATGAACCCTGAACAATTGTGGTCTACAACGATGGATCCGGAGCGAAGAACGCTGAAGCAGGTAAGTATTGAATCGGCCGCAGAAGCCGATCATTTATTCTCCATGCTCATGGGCGATGAGGTGGCCCCGCGCAGAGATTTTATAGAGAAGAACGCGAAATACGCCCGAATAGATATTTAACAATTTTTTAACCGTATTACTGCTGTTGTCGGTGCGCGGAGTGCCACCTTGCAAAAGCACCAAAGCTATGAACGACCCCGTAGCGATAAAAGATCAGATAACAAACCGTATTGATGAGAGCCGGTATGTTAGTCGTGACCTGAGTTGGATACAATTCAACTACCGGGTACTCGATCAGGTTAAGCACATCAACCGGAATATTTTTGACCGGTTGAAATTCCTGGCCATAACGGCTTCTAACCTGGATGAGTTTTGTACCATCCGGTTGGGGAGCTTATACAATTACCTAGACTACGGTAAAGAGCGTTTTGATTACAGTGGTTTGCGCGAAGAGCCTTTTCGTAAGTTGTTGCTTAACGCAATCCGGAATTTCGCACACGATCAGCACGAATATTTTATTTATAAACTGAAACCCTTGTTTAAGGATAATGGATTTTTGATCTGTCCTTATGCTGATCTTTCGGTGGAACACATGAAACTGGTCAACGATTACTTTAATCGAACCATTTTTCCCATGCTGACCCCCATGGCGTTCGACTCGTATCATACTTTTCCGGTATTGAAGAATAACCGGTTGTTATTTGGCGTGGTGACCAAGGTAGCCGGGGAGAGCCTGGAGCAAAACCGGGTTTCATTTATTCAGGTGCCCAGTAATATTCCCCGTTTTTTTGAATTACTGGATGAAGAAGGTTTTCGGTTTGTACCGGTAGAGGAAATCATTCGGAATAATATTCACCAGTTATTCCGCAATATTGAGATACAAAGTATTAATCTTTTCAGGATTAACCGCAATGGTGACTTTGCACTGGAGGAGAGTGATGACATCGAATCTAATTTTCTGGAAGATTTAAAGCAAAAGCTGAAAACCAGGCGCAGTGGTAGAGTAGTGCGTATGGAAGTTCAGGGAGAAGCCGATCCATGGATGATGCGCTTGCTAAAGATTCAATGGGATATTGATGATCATAACGTTTTTACTATCCCTAACCAGAGTTTTCTTGATCTTGGTGGTTTAACGCAAATCATTGGCCATTCTGAATTTAAGGGACGAAGAGGACAACATCCGGAACCTATCCGGCCGCTTAATTATCCGGAAGAAACCTCACAGGATTTATTCGAGATTTTAAAAGATCGCGATGTGCTGTTACATCATCCGTACAATTCCATGGAGCCTGTATTGGAGTTATTGGAAAAAGCTGCTGATGATCCATATGTGCTCTCTATTAAAATCACGATATACCGAGTGGCTAAGGAATCACGTGTTACGAACGCACTTTTGCGTGCTGCTGAAAATGGTAAGCACGTGGCGGTGCTCTTTGAAGTGAAGGCCCGCTTTGATGAAGAAAATAATATGCACGAAGCTCAACGCCTGCAAAAAGCTGGATGCTTTGTGATTTACGGTGTTGGAAGCTTAAAGACGCATACCAAGCTGCTTCTTATTGTACGCAAAGAATTAAATGATCGGGTTTATCGGTATGTGCATCTTTCCAGCGGTAATTATAATGAAGCTACATCACGATTGTATACAGATATCGGCCTGCTAACCACGCGGGAAGCGTATGCTATTGATGTCTCGGAATTCTTTAATGTTATCACCGGGCATTCGTATCCGACAACGTACCGAAACTTGATAACTTCTCCGCGCGATATGCGTATTCAGTTGTGTAACCTGGTGAAACGCGAAGCCGAAAATGCACAGCAGGGTCTGCCTTCAGGTATTGTTATTAAAATCAATTCCTTACAGGATAAGGAACTTATTGATGAATTGTATAATGCTTCTCAGGCAGGTGTGAAGATTAAGTTAATCGTACGGGGTATGTGCAGCCTTCGGCCTGACAGGCCAGGCTTAAGTGAAAACATTGAGGTGATTTCCATTGTGGGAGAATATCTCGAACACTCCCGGATATATTATTTTCATAATGATGGCGATCCCAAGGTATATATCGGCAGTGCTGATGCTATGGTACGAAGCTTCGACAGAAGAATTGAATCGTTATTCATGTTGGAAGAGGCCATTCTGAAAAAGCAGGCGATGAATATACTTCGATTTAATCTAATGGACAATGTGAACACGTACATCATGCGGGAAGATGGAACGTATATTTTGAAAGAGCTTGATCATGAAAAACCTTTTAATGTTCATAAAGAGTTTTACACGGTGTCCAGGGAAATGGTAAAAGAAGTCCAACTTTTTTAGGCTGTTTACCAATAAACATAATCGGAGAACATAAAGAGATGCCGGCCTGCAAGCACACAGGCCGGCACGACAATTAGATAAGTTTGCGGACAATCAGTTAGAATTTATTTCGTGCCCACTAATTTAACTTCCATTCTAAATTCTCCGGATAACATCGCATTCTCAATTTTCCATCCGTACATGACCTGGAAATCTGTGCGCTGGATTTTAATATCCGCAGTAGCTTCCGCCCGGTTGCCCGTATCATTCAGTACGGCATCAAATTCAATGGTTTTGGTAATACCACGAATGGTCAAATCGCCTGTAACGTTCAAGCCCGATCCGGAGGTCTCACTTTTCTTAATCACAAGTTTGGCTTCAGGGAAATTTTTTACATTGAAAAAATCATCCGATTTTAGGTGATTGACTAATTTCGCATTGTCTTTTGCACTTTCTACGTCAGTATTGGTTATCGTGTTCATATCAATAACAAACTCTCCGGAGGTAATTTTGCCATTGGTTACCGAAAACTTTCCTGATTTGATTTTAACAAAACCGTAATGTTCGTACGACTTCGCCAAGTGATAACCTGTCCATTTGAGTTGGCTGGCATTGGTGTCGAGGGTATAGTCTCCATCGACTGAGCTGGCTTTGAATGCTGATAAGGAGGCCACCAGCACGATGACCATAAAAGATGCTACAGTTTTTTTCATAATATATTTTTTGGTTTGGATCATAACATCAATTTGGTGTCCTTTAGTTGCATAATTTCGCAGTGATAGCGTGCTTTGTCAACAATAGGACAATTGACGTAAAACCAACACTACTACCGAATTGCCACTATGAAACCTGCTGCCCTTTGGTATTTTGAAAGTGTAAATCTGTACAATGTACTTTGCCCTGTTAAATTAAAAACGGATGAAGGTCAACATACCTACCTCGAGTACAAAAAGGGCGATTTTATTTATTTCGAAAACCAGGAGGCTGACTCCATCTATTTTGTTGCCCAGGGAAAAGTAAGAATTTTTTATCAAACCGGTGGAAACGAGGAGGTAATTAAATCGATTCTGTCTACCGGGGAAATTTTTGGTGAATTGGCATTGGCTGACGAAGGGAAACGTTCTGATTATGCCCAGGCGATGGACAACGGTACAGTAATTTGTGTATGGAAACTTGATGACATCAAAAACCTGTTGCTGGATAACAAGGAGTTGAGTTTCAGGCTTGTTAAACTGATGGGTCTGAAACTATTTAAAATGCAGCGAAAGATCGACTTGCTGGTCTTTAAGGATACCCGAACCAGGGTTATCGAATTTCTGAAAGATGCAGCCGAGTGGAAAGGAAGAAAAGTAGGTAGCGAAACCCTCATCATGACGCCCCTTACACATGGTGATATAGCAAAACTAGTGGGCCTTTCAAGACAAAGTGTGTCTACTATTCTAAACGAGCTAAAGACTGAAAACCAAATATACTTTGATCGGAGAAGAATATTGATCAGGAACCTTGATTCGCTTCATTAATGTTTTCAAAATACTTCGGCTTTATGGTAATCCTGGTTCTGTCGTAATCGATGAGTCCCTTTGCCCGAAGTTCAGTTAAGTAGGCATTAACATTTTGCCTGCTGGTTCCTGTAAGTTGAGCAATTTCCTCATGCGTTAAACTTAAGGCTACACGAATATTGCCTGAGCCATCTGGCTTGCCAAAGCGGTTAATTGTGTCCAATAATTTCTCTGCAATTCGCTGCCGGGATGTTTTAAAATATAGCGAATCCATTTTTGCCTCCATTCTTTTAAGGCGAACACCTGCCCATTTGATGAAGTTAAGACTAAGCTGGGGGTGATCTTTGATGAAATTTTTCCAGGCATCAAAGGAGAGATAACAAACCAGTGAGTCTTCCAGTGTAATGATTTCCATATGCCGATTGATGTCCTCTCCAATTAACCTACCGAAAATCTCGCCAGCCTCAATCAGTTCAATCACCTGCTGGTTCCCACCCTCATCCATGTTAATAACTTTTACGCTTCCTGATTTTAAGAAGTAGACATGGATAGTTTCCTCAAAAAGATAAATAGGCTCACCCTTAGCATACTGTAGCATGGAGCATAGTGTTCCCAATTCCATTAACGCAGCTTCGTTCAGGCTTTTTAAAACATTGATATCTTTTAAATACCAGACTTTATCCTCCATTCCCCAAAGATAGCTAAACGATCAAATCCTAACTATCTGCGAGGGTCTGCTCTAAATGCGAAATTTTATTGAGATACTTCATTTCTTAGCGGGCAAGTTCTTCGTGTGAAACCGCGTTGAGTTCTCCTACAAGCTGCCTCATCTCCACTTTTTTAATATGTAACGCTTGGGCTTTTGATGGGCATAGGGCGACAAGGGTACATTGTGATCAGCAAAATTCGTGGCTACCGTAAACCATTTTAATCAAATGTAAACGAAGTTTCCGGCATTTTGAGAGATTACATCTACGTGATGACCTTTAATACTTATAACCGGAAATCTCAGATTCGCTTATCTCAAGTCCCAGGGTCAATACGATCCTGTTTACGAAGTTGAAATAGCTGACAACCAGGGTGGCATCTAGTATGGCGCGATCATCAAGACCGTGGCTGCGTAATTTTTCAATTTTGATTCGTGATGCTAATTCAGGATTGTGTGTTACATCACGCGCAAATTCACAAAGTGATTTGTCTGTTTCGTTTAATTGAGGGTCATCCAACTGTTGTAGCAGTAAATCAATTTTCGTTTCATCTTTCCAATAGTGGTTAAGTGCTTCACGGTGATGCCGAATACAATACTCGCATTGATTGGCACTGGAAACAATAACACCAATCATTTCGCGCTGGTAGCGCTTTAATGGTGACTGTCCAAACATGATATCCTTATACAGATTCATGTGACTGAGTACGGTGGGTGGATTCAGGCTTTGAATTTTATGGACTTCCGCAAGTTTTCCGCGAGTGCCCACCAGGTAATCGTAAATACCTTTTAAATCCCCGGACGACTCATCATGTTCAATTACTTTTATAAACGGCATAATCAGATGATTTATTCAAATATCACTCATTTACGTAAAGGTATTAATATAGATACTGTCCAATACCTGACAGTATTTGAGTTTTTCTACCTGAATACCACAAACCACACACTGTAGTTGGCTAGCTTTACAGAAAATATGGAATTATGAATGCACGAATCGCAATACCCGCTTTAGTACTTTTTAGTTTATTTTCAGGTATGAGCCTGGCCCAATCCACACCGGCTGCGGCAACAGATATCTCCCCGCTGCTCATTGGTGAGAAGATTCCCGATCTGGCCCTCAACTCTATTTCCGGTGCAGCGGTTAACGTTGGATCAGTGTTTGAAGAGAAGCCGTCTGTGCTCATATTTTATCGGGGCGGTTGGTGTCCATTTTGTAATGTTCAATTGGCCGATTTGCAAACCATTGAAAAGGACATTTTGAATCTGGGTTACCAGATCATTGCCATCAGCCCGGATTCACCAGAAAATCTGAGGAGTTCAATTGATAAAAATAAATTGAACTACCGCCTTTATTCGGATGCATCCATGGAGGTATCGCAAGGCCTTGGCATTGCATTTTCTGTTTCAGAAGCGATGGCCGAAAGGTTGAAAGTTTCCAGTGGTGGTTTAAACCCGGGTATGTTACCGGTGCCTTCGGTGTTTGTAGTTAATACCGATGGCGAAATACTTTTTGAGTATATTAATCCCGATTATAAAACGCGGATTAAAGGCAGTCTGTTGCTTGCCGTGCTTAAGGATTTGAAATAGAACATGCGATATTTTCTCGTATTATGGATTTCGGTCGGTTTGCTGATTGAATGCGCTGGACAAATTGAATTCCCCCGGATAAGTCCACCGTCAACCTTGATCCAACAAATTGGACTTACCACGATCAACGTAGCGTATTCCCGACCCGGTGTGCGGGGTCGTAAGATTATGGGTGAAGTTGTGCCCTACTGCCGCATCTGGCGGGTTGGCGCCAATGAATCCACAAAAATTACATTTAATGATTCAGTGACGATATCAGGTACAGTATTACCTCCAGCAACGTATGCCTTGTATGCCATTCCGGATACAGCACACTGGACAATTATTATTCATAGCAATACCATGCATTGGGGTGATGGTAGAACGAAGTATAATCCAGCCCAAGATGCATTGCGTTTTACAACAAAACCTTCGCGCAATCCCTCTTTTACAGAAACGTTCACCATTGAATTTGATTCCATTACACATAACGGGGCTGTAATGGTTTGGCGATGGGAGTATACACGAATTGCTTTTCCAATACAGGTAAATACCCGGCATCTGATGCTGAATCAAATTGAAGAACAACTGCAAAATAATCCTTCAGGCATCACATACTATGAAGCTGCCCGCTACCTTCAGGAAGAAAATATTTACCCGGAAAGCGCAAAAAAGTACTTATCCCAGGCAAGGACCCTCCTGGGCGATACGTATTATGTTCACCGCATTTGGTCGCTGGTTGAAGCACAGTCAGGAAATTATAAAGAAGCTATTCGCCATGCTACCCTTTCCAAAACATTGGCAGACAAAGAAGGAAAAGACGAGTTTGTACGCATGAACGAACTTAGTATAGCGGAATGGGTTCAGGTAATGAAGATGTGAGATGCATAAAAAATTCACACTACCAGTTAAGCTACTTCTTGGCATGCTGAGCTTGGTAACTTCCATTTGGGTACTTGGGGCACTTCCCCCATCACGAAACGATTCACCTGTACAGGATACGAGTCTTCTGAACCTGTCAGAACAGTTGTTATATGCCGTGAAAATGGATGTTTCACCAGATTCAATAATCCAGGAACTTACAGTCTATTCAATTGATGACCTGGCAGAGCAGTTGAGCAATGATGATGTTCGAAAAGCCTTTTGGATAAATTTGTATAACGCGTGGTACCAGATATTGGCTATTCATGAAAAAATGACTAATCCAAAAATATTTAATGAAAAAGCCATTATTTTTTCGGATCATGCCTTCAGCCTCGATGATGTGGAACATGGCATTCTTCGTAAATATCGATGGAAGTACAGCTTGGGATACCTGCCGCAGTTTTTACCGGGGAGAACATTAAAGAAATTGGCTGTTTCGTCAATCGACTATCGTATTCATTTTGCTTTGAATTGTGGAGCGAAGAGCTGTCCGCCCATAGCCTTTTATACAAATGAAAAAATAGAGCAACAACTGGAATTGGCAACCCGATCGTTTTTAGCCTCCGAGACCGATGTAGACACGAACAGGAAAGAAGTAGGGGTAACCCGAATTATGCTTTGGTTTAAGGCCGACTTTGGAGGGAACAGCGGCATACGCACTATTCTGAAAAAATATGTGGATCAAAATTTAGAGGGATTCAAAATCCGTTTCAAAGAATATGATTGGAGCAAAGAGTTGAAGAATTTTACTTCTTGATTTTTCGCTCCGATCCTTCTATCTCCAGGACATGGATGCTCATAAACCGTTTATCGATGCCTCCACGCTTATCAAATTCCCAGTTCTCATTGCCCTCGGCACGAAAACATTTTCCTGAATCGATTAAAAAGAAGTGTAAACAGGAGACTGACGTGTCCCCTGTTTAGAATAAAATGGATGTTAGTTTTTCACCTTCACCAGGAAGATGAGTGGTATGGCAAAGAGCAAGTGTCGTACCATGGAAGCAACCGGTGTCATCGGATCCATATCAATACCCGCAATCCCTGCTCCCAATAAGGGGAACATAAAGAACCAGACCAAGGCTACGGTTTCTGCAGCCATAAATGTAAGCGGTCGCAACCAGTTAGGTCCCCATAGCGAGGGTGCTATACCCGCATAAAGAATGCCTAGTAAAATACCGTTTGCATAGTGGCCGAATACACCGTAGGCTAAGCCTAATCCGGTTTTTGCGCCTAATAAACCGGGAACATCCCACCATTGACCAGCCAATACAAGACCGGCCAGGTCAAATAAAATGGTTCCCAGCACTCCGGCCAGCATAGCATTTTTCCAATTGATTTTATTTTCCATATCAGGTATGTCTAAAATTGATTTACGTTTCATCAATTAAGCAGGTACCGCGTCAAGTTCCTTTGCCAAAGGGAAATCGATGGCGAAGTCTGTAACATTGTGTAAATAATTGGCCACGGATTTGTATCCAATGTGCGCAATAAGTTCTACCAACGCATCAGCACCATAACCAACCGAATGAAAGTCAGCCAAGGCTTGGGCCGATGGCTTACCATGGTTACGTGTGATTTCAGCAGCAAGCGTTGTAAGTGCCTTCAATTTTGGATCAGCGATGCTGGCAGTGCGCAGTTGAATGGTTTCATCTTCCGTGAAGCCGTTCATTTTGCCTAATGCGGTATGAGCCGATTGACAATAATGACAGCCATTCACTTGTGATACCACCAGGAATATCGCCTGACGTTCCTTTGCCGTGAACACACCCTTACCCAGAGCTTCATCAAAAGCCAGATAGGCGGGCAATGTGGTGGGTGAATTGGCGATGGTGGCATACAAGTTAGGCACCATACCTACTTTGCTTTTGAGCACATCAAAAATGGGTTGAACAACGGGATTGGCTTGATCACGTGTGAGCGGTTTTACAGTTGACATAATTTTTAGTTTTTAAGTTTAACAATACTTTAAACGAATTGACGAGGCAAAGGTGAGGCATTCCATGACGGTTTGAAATGATGGTTGTTCCCGTTGTCTTAACGATTTTTCCCGACTTCCTGTCATTTGCAATAGGATGTATCCTGTTGCTTCGGTGGATACTTTACTGTTCCATAACTACAGAATACAAAGCAATCACCGGGCAGCGGCTAAAGCATAAGTCCGCAATTCCTGCATGTATACCAGTACATGCAAGAATCAGGGGATATTATCTCTTTTTTTGATGTCCACATTTTGGCCATGTTACTACGGATGTAGTAATATTTGATTTCATGTGTTTATCCCTGCAGATAAAAGTCCATTCTTTTTAAAATCAACCGGAGTAATACCTGTTATATTCTTAAAAAGTCGGCTGAATTGAACCGGGTCGGAGAAATTTAATTCGAAAGAAATTTCTTTGGCGGATTTATCGGTGAAGAGTAAGAATTTTTTCGCTTCAAGAATAATTCGGTTATGAATAATATGCAGGGGTGATTTTTCGCCTAAGGTATGGAATACATTGGACAGGGTTTTTGGAGACTTGTTCATCAGATTAGCATAGTCGCTTACTTTATGTAGCGTGCGGTAATGTTTTTCTACTAAGGCGCTGAAGTGCCGTACTATATCTAGATCCTGTGGCGCAATAAACTTATCGGCAAATTGAAGTTTGGCCAATCGGGTGCACATGATAATAAAGCGCTTCAACACGGTGCGCAACATTTCCAATTGCACTTCATCCTGATTTAAAAATTCGTATTTCATCACCTCGAGTATGATGGTGAAGGCTTTTTGCTGATCATCATCTAACAGGAGCATGGGGGTTGTAAGTACTCCATTAAAAAGAATGCCATTGCATGAAACTTCATGGTCATGATCTTGCACACAGTAAAACTCACGATTGAATTGAATCATGATAAAATCATCTGACTGTTGTTCAAGTGCAAGTGTTTGGCCGGGGGAGAGCGAGAAAATACAGTTGGCTGGTACTTCAAGGGGAAGTAAATCTAACTCCCAACGCTTAGCATGTCCCAGGTTCCAGATAAACGTATAACTATCCAGCGTTATAGTTTGGGATATCGAACCGAAACTGTTTAGAAGCCGTAAGTATCCGTTTAGGTTTTTATCCTGAAGTTCAAATTGCATCCCTCACAACAGATAGCCGAAAAGTTTAGTTTTGAATAAATGCAATCACTACAGAAGTGTCACCAATACGACAATTGCCGAGTTTTGATTTGTATGATGTTGCATACGACAATACCACCGCAAGATAGCCTGTCCATTACTTTATCGAATGGCAGGAAATAAGCCGTAATTATTGTCTTTTTCTTGACAAACCTTAAAAAAAACAGCCTTTCAGCCAATGAATAAACAAAACAAACTGTTTTAACTAATAATTCATGATTCCGTGGAACAGAGCAAACATCAGATCATCTCTGACTGGGTAAACCTTCATTCCAATAGTTTATATCGCTGGGTGATATACCGCGTAAGGAATGAAACCTTAGCAGAAGACCTCGTACAGGATACGTTCTTAGCCGCTTTTCAGCAGTTCCACAGTTTCAGGAATGACAGCGCACCACAAACCTGGCTTCACGCTATTCTGAAAAATAAGCTTACTGATCATTTTCGTAAGCAGGCACGTCACGCTATTATTAATGACCATACCCTGAATGAATTTTTTGATGATGAGGGCAGGTGGCACGGCAGTACAAGACCAACACCCTGGGATAATGAGGAGCATGTACTCGATAATACAGATTTTCAACATGTACTCCTGGCGTGCCTGGATCAGCTTCCAGAAAACTGGGCGGCCTGCATGAAACTTCGGTACCTGGAAGAAAAAAAGGCAGAGGAAGTTTGTCAGGAATTAGACATCAAACCGACCAATTATTGGCAGATCATCCACCGGTCAAAGCTTCGGTTACGAAATTGCCTGCAAGAACATTGGTTTAAAAATAACAGATAGATGAATGTATTGAAGAAAATGATGCTTTCCTGTGCTCGTGCTTCTGAACTTATCGAAAAGAGGAATGTACAACCGCTTAGTCGTGCTGAATCTGTTCAGTTATTTTTCCACACACGGATGTGTGGTGCCTGCCGGTCATATGAGTTACAAAGTTCCTTCATTGATCAAGCCCTTGAAAAAATACTTACAGAATACGATCATAAATTGCCCGAAGGGATGTTAAAACCAGATGCCTATGTACGAATTATGCGTTCAATAAAAAAAGATTAGCGATTCTGTCAGGAGTCCTTCTTACAGACTACTAATGACATACAAGATGGGTAGGAGGGTTTGGTTATTCCGGTTGGAGCACATAATACTCCAGCCGGATATTTTTTAAAGGAATTCATTCAAGGATAACTAAAAAACATGAAAACACTTTTTGCATTTTTACTTCTTACACTATCCATAACCTTACTGGCCTCGCGTTGGGTTCCTGACTCAACACCGGTTGATACAACGGTTTATTTTACGGATGGAACATTTGAAGAAATTCTAACGAAAGCCAAAGAAGAGAATAAAGTTGTATTTGTGGATGTTTATGCCACCTGGTGTGGTCCTTGTAAGTTACTAAAAAAGACAACTTTTGCCGACAAGGAGCTGGGGGAATATTTTAACACCCATTTTATCAATATAGCCATTGATGGAGAAACTAAAGAAGGTAGAAAATTAATGGAAGTTTACCCGGTACGAGCGTACCCCACCATGCTCTTCATTAATCCTGACGGCAGTATAAGGCAGACAGCAGTGGGGTATCACTCGGCAAATCAATTATTGAAAGTTGCCAGGAAACTTTAAGCAATGTTGGCTTCTAAGGATATCCGAACGTACATAGCTGAAGAACTTAGTCAGTTAAAAACAACATTAATGCTTTTAACGCCTGAGGAATATAGTTGTCCCCTTTGTGTACTGCATCATTCGTCAATCGGAGCGCACGTTCGCCACGTACTTGAGTTTTACGTATGCCTTCTTCGCGAAAACACAGTAGTGATAAGTTATGATGCGCGGGAGCGCAATAAAAGGCTTGAACGTGATTTGGTCTTTGCAATGTGGGTTATACAGGAGATAACGAGTAAGGTTATAGGGATTACACAGGATTTTTCTTTAGTACTAAATACAAGTTTGTCTGCTCAGGAAAGCGCTTCACTGCCCTTTGAAACCACGCTTTTTCGTGAACTCTTATATTGTCTGGAACACAGCATTCATCATCAGGCGTTGATTAAAATCGGTTTTTGCGAATTAAGTAAGGAGTCATTGTTAACAGAAAATTTTAGTGTTGCACCTTCAACAGTGCGTCATCAACATTGGCGTGAAGAATTATGAGCGGTATAGGGATAAGGATCTTGGTATTCGTTTCTAGTGTTCTATGTTCGAAGCTATCAGCCATTGCACAAACATGTTGCTCCGGTGGTGTTCCGCTGGCGAATAATTTAGGTGGTTTGCCCTTAACACTGCAAGGCACCTTTCAATTGGCGGTGACTGCTGATCTTAACCGTTTATTGACTTTAAAGGAAGGTACAACCGTTTTGGATGATAATTCGCGTGAACGAACAACTGTTTCAACATTAGTTAAAGCGAGTTATTCTTTTACGGACAAACTTTTTGTTGAAACACTGATTTCATGGGTGATGCAGCAGCGAATTATTGAACAAACAGGAGGGTTCACAGATTCTGAACAAACATCAGGCTTTGGCGATTTGGCCGTTCTGTTAAATTACTCCTACTATACCCGAAAGCGCATCACCCTAACCGCAGGCATAGGACCCAAGTTACCAACGGGAGCATCTGACTTAACCAATAGCAATGGATTGTCACTAAATGCTGATCTTCAGCCGGGTTCAGGTGCATGGGATGCCCTGCTGCTGCACCGTATCCAACTAAATTCTTTAGTAAGACCTTCACGCATCTATTTTGCCAACGTAACGTACCGGTACACCGGTACAAATCCGGATTATCTCAATCGACTACAGTATCGGTTTGGCAACGAATCTCAATTGATCCTTGGAGTAGCCGATCAGCTAGTTGTGGGTAAAGGTTTGTTTACGGTTGGTGTTAACAGCCGTTTTCGGGACGTCAGGCTGGATCAGCTTAACGAGGAAAAGCTTCCCAACACCGGTGGACAATGGATATTTCTCATGCCAACTGTGGGTTGGCATATTAAGTCCAATCTGATCGTTAGCGTAAGTGGTGAATTTCCTCTTTATGCAAATATTGAAGGCACACAGCTCTCGCCTACTTACCGGATTAACGGAGGTGTATTTTATTCAATCTCAAAAAATAAATAACCATAGATCATGAAAAGTTTGAACGTATTGTTAATTGCAGTTTCCATGCTGCTGGCTTGTCAGGAGGAAGGAAATGTATCACAAAATATTTCAGGAGAATGGAATATCCCGTCAAATGAAGTTTTTGATGGTGGCCCTGGAAAAGATGGGATACCCGCACTGACTGAACCCAACATGGTCAGTGCCAGCCAGGCTTCCTATCTAAACGATAATGATCTGGTAGTGGGTTACAAAAGAGAAAATGATGTTCGCGCCTATCCGCATCCTATTCTTGACTGGCATGAAATTGTAAATGATGTTGTAAACGGTCATCCGGTGGCTGTCATTTATTGCCCGTTAACCGGTACGGCTACGGGTTGGGAGAGAACATTCAATGGAAAAGTCACCACGTTTGGGGTTTCCGGTCTTCTCTATAATACCAATGTAATACCCTATGATCGTGCTACCGATAGCAACTGGTCGCAAATGCGGTTAGAGTGTGTTAACGGGACTTTGCGAAATACAAAACCAGAAACGATTCACATGGTTGAAACTACATGGGCTACCTGGAAGGCCATGTATCCAGAGACCAAGGTTATTTCAAGTCAAACTGGTTTTAATCGAAGTTATGGGGTTTATCCGTATGGTACATACCGAACCAATAATAATTTATTTTTATTTCCATATACACCCCAAGATAATCGCCTGCCAACAAAGGAACGGGTATTGGGTGTAGTTGTTGACAACGATGCAATTATCTATCGGTTTGAGCACTTCCAGGGTACATCTACGGTAATTCACAATACATTCAACAGTAAAGAGCTAGTTATAGCGGGAAGTGAATTGTACAACTACCTGGTGGCGTTTGAAAGAAAATTACCGGATGGTACAACATTAACTTTTAGCTCACCACCAGCAGAACTAGCCAAATCGATTATAATAATTGATAATGAACAGAATCAGTGGAATGTGTTTGGAGAGGCTGTTGCAGGACCCCGGACAGGGCAATCCTTGATACCTGTTGTTTCTTTTATAGGGTATTGGTTTACATGGGGTTCCTTTTATCCAAACCCGGTGATTTATGAACCCTAGGGTTTGTCTGGGTATTATCCCCTTACCAGTTAAACTTTTACTATTGTCTTTGACGTGCTGAGGCTACAAAAGATGCACAGGAACAATTGCTACACTGTATGTACTGACCGCCAGTGGTCAGGTTCTCATGATAGGTGTGTGGTCAAAACTTAAGCATCTTTTTCCCTTTTGATTGATCTTCGGTATTGATAAATTCAATTTTCATTTGGTTTGAATTTTTCCTGAACAGGTGTAGCATAATACCATCTTTCAGCCCCACTTCTGGCACCTGAATGTATTTTGCATTAGCCCAATCCATGACCTTTATGTATATATCACTGGCAGGTATTATAACGTCCGCGCGGTCGGGGTTCATTTGTAGTTTATAGACACGTTCTTCCAGAGTATGCTTTTCAACCATCTCTTTGATTTCACGCACTTTTTTTAGTGACATCAACCGATGTGGCTTGAGTTGGGCAATGTCAAAAATTTTGCTAATGTTTCCACCAGTTCCTATTGCGGTAATTTTTCCATAGCCTTTCTTAACATGCTGCTTAACCCATTTCTCCATGTCTTCCCACATGGCGGGTGAGTCGTGGTGTTCAAGAATTCTAACAGAGCCTATTTTAAAGGAGCGGGTATTGATTTTTTTTCCATGAAAATACAGGTTCAATTCAGTACTACCACCCCCCACATCAATGTGTAGATAGGTCGCATCGGAGAGGTAGGATATTATGGCTTGATTGATATACTCAGCTTCTTGTTTTCCATCAATGATATTAATGGAGAGGCCGATTTCGTCTTCCACTTCCTGAGCCAATTCTTGACCATTTTCCGCTTCACGCATAGCCGAGGTAGCACATACCATGTAATCATCAACTTCGTAAAGCTCCGTCAACATTTTGAATACCCGCATCAGTTTTTTAAACTTTTCCTTACTCTTATCACTGATACGATTCATGGTAAATACATCATGCCCCAGGCGTAATGGGAAACGTACGTATTCCATTTTTTTGAAGATAACCCGGTTTTCTTTGTCTAAGACGGAGGAGACTTGAAAGCGAATGGCGTTGGAGCCAATATCAACTGCAGCTAATTTCAACTTATTAAGTATCGGTTTTTTGTTTCAAATTTACTAAGTATTTTAGAAGTGTAATTTTAAAATGCTCCGAATATTCAGCAATATTATTCGATTTTCAGCGCTACTTTTTACGCTGTTGATGTTTTCTGACTGTGATCCCTTTTGGATGACTGAACCCTATAACTATGCCTTAAAACCGGTATATGTTCAGGAGTATGAATCCAAAATTGTAGTCCAACCCAAGCGTGATTTGAATAATCCCGGAAAAATCTACCGGTACGGTAACTACCTTTTGATTAATGAATTAAACCAAGGGATTCATGTTATTGATAATACCGATCCGGCTAATCCGGAAAACCTGGCCTTTATCAGAATTCTGAAAAATACCGATATGGCCATTCAATATGGAAAGCTTTATGTTGATTACCTGGGGTCCATCACCGAATTGACAGGCATAGAGACTTGGAATAACCTTAATATATCTGGTAAGATAAGTGCTTCTGACTGGCCGTATGGAATTCCTCCACCCCATAGAGGAATATACTATGAATGCATTGATCCAGTGCAAGGTGTGGTGATAGAATGGGAATATATTGAAATGAGTGAAAACTTTTGTCTTTATGAATAGCCGGATAAACCTTTTGGTGATTTCCTGTTTATGGCTGCTGGGTTGCTCGACTGAAAATGCCTCTATGGTCAGCACAAGTGGCCAAGGTGGTTCTATGACGCGGTTCGGTATCTATGGTAATTATTTATATGTTGCTGAGCAGGAATCCATTCATGTTTACACCATTCACGATGGTTTTAATAAAGTGAATGTGATCAATGCTGGGTTTGGATTAGAAACTATTTTTATCAAGGCACCTTATATGTATCTCGGTGCTATGGATGCCATGTATATTTTTTCGATTGAAGAACCTGAAAATCCATCATTTGTTTTTCGTTATAGCCACATCGTGTCATGCGACCCGGTTGTTGTGCAAAGCAACCGGGCATATGTTACGTTGCGATCGGGCAGTTTCTGTAATCGGGGAGTAAATGCACTTGAAATTATTGACATATCAGACCCCCATAATCCCCAGCTTATCAAGAATTATCCGATGACCAACCCTCATGGACTGGCAGTTTCAGGAAACTTGTTGATTCTTTGTGAAGGCGCAGCCGGTATTAAAGTATTCGATATTCAACAAGAAAACCAGATCGTTCTAAAAAGTCATATTGCCTCCCTACACGCCTATGATGTAATCATCACTGGCGAGTTGGTAGTTGTTACCGGGAATGATGGCATTTTCCAATATACGCTTGATTACTCCACCGGCTCACTTACATTGCTGAGTATACTACCGGTTAAGCGTCTTACAAATGGCTTGTCTTGAGCATGATTCATTTGTAGTTATCCCAGCGTTTATGTTTCTTTGCAATACTTATCCAGAAAGACCGAGGGACTGGGCCCTTTGACGTCTTAGCATCCTGTACTGACGGTAACTGTCAGCACGTTGTGCTAAATCCCATCCTGATGAGAACATCGGGAGAAGATAAGTAACCCACCTTCCCGGGCTCTCTGGATAACCATGTGAATGGGTCACGTGTTAGAGCGCTATGAAAATTGAAGATGTTTTAAAGGAAAGAATTCTGGTGCTGGATGGTGCCATGGGCACCATGATTCAACGGCATTCCTTGGAAGAAGAGGATTTCCGGGGTGAGCGGTTTAAAGACCATGCCCATCCGCTGAAAGGCAACAATGATTTGTTATCCATTACCCGCCCGGATATCATTAAAGAAATACACCGGCAATACCTTGCAGCAGGCTCAGATATCATTGAAACCAATACGTTTAGCAGTACCCGTGTAGCCCAGGCCGATTATCACCTGGAGCCGTTGGCGTATGAGCTGAACTATCAATCGGCTAAAATAGCGAAAGAAGTTGCCAATGAGTTTACTCAAAAGGAACCACATAAGCCCCGTTATGTGGCGGGTGCTTTAGGGCCTACCAATAAAACAGCCTCCATTTCACCCCATGTAAATGATCCCGGTTATCGGGCTATTACGTTCGATCAATTGGTCGAGACCTATTATGAGCAAGCTCAAGGACTTGTAGACGGTGGAGCTGATTTGCTATTGGTTGAGACAATTTTTGACACCCTGAATGCTAAGGCAGCATTGTTTGCTATTCAGAAACTAGCCGATGACAATGGAAGACATGTGCCAATAATGGTTTCGGGAACCATTACGGATGCCAGTGGAAGAACCTTATCCGGACAAACCACCGAAGCTTTTTTAGTTTCTCTTTCTCATGTTCCCATGTTAAGCATCGGACTCAACTGTGCGCTAGGGGCCAGTCAGCTCAGGCCGTACTTACAGGTATTGTCGAAGGAAGCGGATTGTTTTATTAGCGCTTATCCAAATGCAGGTCTTCCCAATGAGTTCGGTCATTACGACCAAACACCTGCAGAGATGGCAGCGCAGGTTGAAGAGTACTTAAAAGAAGGACTCGTAAACATTGTTGGTGGTTGCTGTGGAAGTACGCCAGAGCATATTATGAAGATTGCGGAAGCAGCGGCAAAGTATAAACCCAGAGTAGCAGAGATTACCCATGCATAAGTATTTACGCCTCAGTGGACTTGAACCGGTTACCGTAACACCGGCCTCTAACTTTGTCAATATCGGTGAACGGACAAACGTTACAGGTTCTGCACGATTTTTAAAACTGATTAAGGATGATAAGTTTGATGAAGCCCTGGAAGTAGCCCTGGATCAGGTGCGGGGTGGCGCACAGGTTATTGATGTAAACATGGATGAAGGGATGCTTGATTCCCAGCAAGCCATGGTCAGGTTTCTTAACCTGATGGCAGCCGAGCCGGAAATCTCCCGCATTCCGGTAATGATTGATTCTTCCAAATGGGAAGTAATAGAAGCCGGCTTGAAGTGCCTGCAAGGCAAAGGTATTGTAAACTCCATAAGCATGAAGGCCGGTGAAGAAGAGTTTGTTCGGCAGGCAAAGCTGGTGAAACGATATGGTGCTGCTGTGGTGGTGATGGCTTTCGATGAACAAGGTCAGGCAGACACCTTTGAAAGACGTACGTCTATTTGCAAACGTGCGTATGATATTCTGGTTAACGAGGTTGAGTTTCCGGCTGAAGATATCATCTTCGATCCGAATATTTTTCCAGTAGCTACCGGCATTGATGAACACCGGAACTACGCTGTTGATTTTTTTAAGGCCGCGCGCTGGATTCGTGAAAATCTTCCGCACGCTCATGTTAGTGGCGGGGTAAGCAATGTATCCTTCAGCTTTCGTGGAAATCAAAAGGTACGCGAGGCCATGCATGCTGCCTTCTTGTATCACGCCATACAGCATGGTATGGATATGGGTATTGTAAATCCCACCATGCTGGAGGTTTACGATGAGATTGATAAGGAGTTGTTGGAACGTGTTGAAGATGTATTGTTGAACAGGAGGGATGATGCTACTGAACGTTTACTGGAATTTGCAGAAACGTTTAAGGGATCGGTAAAAAGGAAAGAAGCTGATGATGCGTGGCGAAGCGGAGCCGTTGAAGAACGTATTACCCATGCATTGGTGAAAGGTATTATTGATTTCATTGATCAGGATACAGAAGAGGCGCGACAGAAATATAACAAACCACTGGACGTGATTGAGGGGCCCCTGATGGATGGTATGAACGTGGTGGGCGATTTGTTCGGAGCTGGAAAGATGTTTTTGCCACAGGTAGTAAAGAGTGCAAGGGTAATGAAAAAAGCAGTAGCTTACCTGGAGCCCTTTCTTCAGGAAGAAAAAAGAAGAAGTGGGGAAGTGGGTAAACCTGCTGCGCGGATTCTGCTGGCAACGGTGAAAGGCGATGTGCACGACATCGGTAAAAATATTGTAGGCGTGGTACTGGCCTGTAACAATTACGATGTTGTTGATATGGGGGTAATGGTGCCAGCAGATAAAATATTGGAACGAGCCAGGCAGGAAAAAGTGGACATCATCGGCTTAAGCGGATTGATTACCCCTTCGCTGGACGAAATGGTGCATGTAGCAAAAGAGATGCAACGTCAGAATTTTGAATTACCCTTGTTGATTGGCGGTGCCACGACATCGCGCATTCACACCGCTGTAAAAATTGACCCGGTATATGATGGTCCTGTAGTACACGTACTCGATGCTTCCCGCAGTGTTCCTGTGGCCAGTGAGTTTATCAGTACAACTACCCGAAAGGCCTTTAAAGAACGTACAAAACTTGAGTATCAAAAGCTGAGAACTGAACACGAGAGTCGCAGGCAGGAAAAGAATTTTATCTCGATAACAGAAGCCAGAAGAAATCAAACACCGATTGACTGGACTAAGTTAACTGTTCAGAAACCTTCATTTTTGGGAAATAAAGTAGTGTTGGATTTTCCATTGGAAGAGCTCAGAAAGTATATCGACTGGACCCCCTTCTTTCAAACCTGGATGTTGGCCGGTCGTTATCCGGGAATACTTACCGATCCGGTTGTGGGAACGGAGGCAAAGAAATTATTTGATGATGCACAGCGCATGCTGGATAAGCTTATCGTGGAGAAACGTTTAAAAGCCAATGGTATTGTAGGGTTTTACCCGGTAAAACGTACTGACAAAGATGATGTAAAGTTGTATGCAGACGAGCAGGCGCATCAACCATTCGCTACATTCCATTTTCTTCGCCAACAAAATAAAAAAGCATCCGGGTTGCCAAATTTTTCATTAGCAGATTTTATCGCCCCAGAATCCTCGGGTAAAAAAGATTATATCGGGTTGTTTGCTGTTACCGCTGGCATTGGTATTGAGAAAATAATTGCTGAATACCAGGCCGTTCATGATGATTATTCTGACATCCTGGTGAAGGCATTGGCCGATCGACTGGCGGAGGCTTTTGCGGAGTGTTTGCATGAGAAGGTGCGAAAGGAATACTGGGGCTATGCAGCAGGCGAACAGCTTACCAATGCTGAATTGATTACTGAAAAATACCAGGGCATTCGTCCGGCTCCTGGCTATCCGGCTTGTCCGGACCACACAGAAAAAAGAACAGTATTTGAGATTTTGGAAGCTGAACGCCAGACGGGCATACGTCTTACGGAGTCTTTCGCTATGTACCCCGCCTCATCGGTGAGTGGGTATTATTTTTCGCACCCTGAATCACGCTATTTTGGTTTAGGTAAAATTGAAAAAGATCAGGTTGAGGAATATGCAGAACGGAAGGGGATGAAACTTGATGAAATTGAAAAATGGTTGTCACCGAATTTATCTTATGATATCTAAATGTGTTTATGTGCTTGAGTGTTTGAGTGTTCAAGTTTAGACAGTATGGCTAAAGTTGATAGGTTTGAAGATTTAAGATGTTGGCAAGAAGCCAGAATTCTTGTTAAGGAAATTTATTTGCTTTCTGAAAAGGGAAAACTGGCAAAGGACTTTGATACACGGAGCCAACTAAGACGTGCAGCGCTTTCGGTGATGAATAATATTACCGAAGGGTTTGGTAGATACAGTAGTAAGGAATTTATCCGGTATTTAGCTGTTGCCAATAATTCAGCCTCTGAGGTGAAAAGCATATTATATGTGCTTCACGATTTAAGCTACGTATCGGGTGAAGAGATTAACCAACTTCAAGCTAAGGCAGATGATGTAAAGGCATTGTGTTTAGCATTCATAAAATACTTACTAAACCGCACAAAGTAGTAATGAAGCATAAGCACGTAAGCAACTAAAAACCAAAGCACCGTAAAAAATGAAAGTTACTGAACATTTAAAGCAATCAAACGGAAAAACTTTATTTACCATTGAAGTTCTTCCACCCTTAAAAGGTGAAAACATTCGATCACTATTCGATCATATGGATCCACTCATGGAGTTTAAGCCCTGTTTTGTGGATGTTACCTACCATCGTGAAGAATATGTGTATAAGAAGCGTGATAATGGTTTACTGGAGAAGAAATCCACGCGTAAGCGCCCGGGAACAGTTTCACTTTGTGCGGCCATTCAAAACCATTATAAAGTAGACACGGTGCCGCATATTATTTGCGGTGGTTTTACCAAGGATGAAACGGAGAATGCTCTAATAGACTTGCACTTTCTGGGTATAGAAAATGTGTTGGTATTGCAAGGTGATGGAATTAAAAATGAGGGGCGTTTCGTCCCTGAACCGGATGGTCATAAATATGCATCGGAGTTGGTTCAGCAGGTAGTGGATATAAACAATGGAATGTACCTTGATGAAGAGTTATTAAATCATACACCTACTAATTTCTGTATTGGCGTGGCGGGGTATCCTGAAAAACATTTTGCAGCACCGAATTTAAAAAGCGATTTAAAATATTTGAAATTAAAAGTAGATCTGGGTGCGGAATATATTGTGACCCAAATGTTTTTCGACAACCAGAAGTATTTTGATTTTGTTGCAAAGTGCAGGGAGTTCGGAATCGATGTTCCGATTATTCCAGGTATAAAACCAATCACCACCAAAAACCAGGTGAGTGTACTGCCTACCATCTTTCATATTGATCTTCCTGAGTCATTGGCAGATGAAGTAGAGAAATGTAAAGACAATGCTGCCGTTCGACAGGTAGGGGTAGAGTGGGCAATTAAGCAGTCAAAGGAATTAATCAAGGCAGGCGTGCCTACTCTTCATTTCTATTCCATGGGTAAGTCAGACCCGATTTACAAGATAGCAAAAGAACTATTTTAGTCCGTATTCACAATCAGCAGTGTACCCAAAGGATTCCAATCAATAAAATTCTTTTACCAGCCATCTGGTAAAATTATTTATGGTACGAATGCAGACTTCCGTAAGATTTAGATTATTTGTTTTATACTTAAATTTAGAATTACGTAGTTCCTAATCTTGCAATGGCAGCGTGAATAAATAGGTATGCCTTTCAAGAGGAGTGGGATTACCCACTTCATAGGTATCAACAGTAACTTTTCCATCCCTGGTAATAGTCATTACCCGAAACATGGGTGTGTGATTTGTTTCATCGGGAATTTTGGTTCGCTCCAGTGCGGGAATATGAAGATAATGAACGTGATCAATTTTCTTCGAGTGGTTCACCCGGTCCATATCCATGTGAAGATCTCCGGAAATAACTACGGCAAGGTTAGGTTGAGCTATTACTTTTTCTCTGAACAGTAGGTTTTCAATGCCTTTTTCAGGAATTTCAGTATATACGCCTTGCTGGGCGCCATGTACTATAAGAATCACGGGTTTAGGTGCCAAACGCTCCATTTGTTCAAGAATCCAAGTAGCGCCAGTATCATCGAAATCACGGCCATGATCCGGTGAGGCAAATATAAAGGCTAGTTTAGTGTGGTTGATAACATAGCTCGGGCTTGTAATTTTGCTGTTCCACTTTTGTGCATAGTGCAGGTACTTTTCCACTGTGTTACCGTGCTCTTCGTTACCCATTATAGGAAAGAACGGAGCTTTTAGTTGCTGCAATACCGGTGTTGCCGCTTCATACTGATTTTCCGATCCTTTATGGGCAATATCTCCGACACCAATCACAAAGTCAATGGGCACGGATTGTGCAAGCGTGTTTATTTGCTCGACAGCAGCTTTCATATGAGGAAATTCTGCCAATGGTTTTGGTTCTGCATCACCTAAAATTGCTATGCGAAGCAAGGTGGTATCTGTATCGGCATGTAAGCCGGTAAGCGGAAATTCCAATAACGCTGTATAATTTGATACCGATAGTGTATCGGTACTAACAGTGTAATCACCGGTTAATGATTTACCCTGGCATCCTATCAGAAGGATAGCGAAGGACAAAATTGCTAACTTTGTAAATTGGATCACTTTATTTTTTTTCATTTCTCTATAAGGGGTAATAGCATTAAGCACGGCATCGGACTTTTTAATATACTGATGATGGCGATTCGGGTTTTATTGTGAGTGTATTCCAAAATAAAATATAAGTAAACCCGGAATCAAAACACAACTTACGATCCAAGGTAGCGCGTTTTATTTAGTGAAATATTAAGTTAATATTAACGTTTATTACAATAAAATTTTAGCCGGAATGAAATTTAGCAGATCAAGCCATTATCCGAACTCTTCTTACTTATCTATTTAATGTGCTGATACTTTTTGCATTGCATTTTCTGGCCACAACCTGAGCGATAGAGTATAATACTCCGGGCTCTTATTGTCACGAACTTAATCATTCATGCTGATAGGGTTCTTTGTTTAGGATTAGTAATCTAATGTTTTCTAGTACACTTTTCATATAGCGTTTCCAAAAAAAAATGGTAAATAGCCAATATACAGGATAGAGTAAAGCATGGTTTGAATAAAGTGTATAACTGTATTCAATATAAATTTTGTCTTTATCAAGTTTGGTTGTTTGCCATTCACCAACGAGTTTATAAAACCCCAACATACTGAACTGAAGATCACTTATTTCAATCTTCCAATAGTTGTTCTCTATACGTTCAATAACCTTGTCAATAGCGGCAAATCCTCCTCTTTGTGAGAAGGATTTGGCCACGAAGACTTTTTTGCTTGAACCGGGCTTTCCCCATCCTTTGTCTTCCGTGCAATGGGTAACACGGGGCACCATGGCATAACCGGTGTGAATTTTCGAAATGTCACAAAGTATGGGTGACTTAAATGCTCGCTCCAGGGAACAATGGTAAACGGTAGTTACGCTTGCTTTTGTTTGTACCATGCAGGTGGCGATGTTAGTCTTTAAACTGATAGTCTGCAAAGATACCGATATGTCAGCCCGGCATCACGGAAATGATTGAGATCGAGGGTCAAGCCCGCGAGGACTTTTTACTGGGCATTAACAGTATCTTTTCGAATCATCGAATTATACAGTGTAAGTTTACTGGCGATGCCGCATAACTATTTTGTGCGTACTACCCACTTTTTTATGGTAGTACATGATTTTTTTATCAGGTGTTAGTGTAGGTGCTTCGATTAATGAAGAAATTATTTCCGAAAATAATATGTTAGGCACAGAAAAAACTTCATTAGGGGTATTTCTTACAGCTACACATATTTCAAATACCGTATAGACCGTTACCTGGCCTTTCAGGTATCGGGTGTAGTAGAGCTCTAAATTATCACTGCTTATACAGGGTGCATAGTAGATATACGCTGGGTCATTAATGTGCTGTAAAAGTGAGGCTGATTTTGAAAGTGTTTTGAATGTGGTAGCATTTAATTTTTCAGCAACACCAATCATTGTTTCGCAAGGCCCTTGGCAATTCTGGCTATCAAATCTTGCATTGTTAAAATACAAAAATCTACCATCGATACTAATGCCGTGATCCATAACCAGCCATCCCGGAGTATTCATATTAAAATCTCCACGTACCCGGTCAATCATAGTTACATTTCCAGCATTAAATTCTCCGTGAAAAAGATTGTCTAATTCGGCAGGATAATCTCTGGTGGATGTCCAGTAAAAATTGCCAGCCGAATCTAAATCGGCAACCGCATCTAAATGGGGTGGTGTACTTTGATTTGTACCAAGCACTTCTCCGGCAAATGTAAAGGTTGAATCATTTATTTTTGTGGCATAAAATAATTTAGTAGTAATGCCATCGTTTAAATTGTTGAAAAACAAATAATTTTTATCAGGAGATATAAAGGGCTCCATAGCATCAAATGTTAAGCCTAGTATGGTAACATCTATTTCAGGCCCAAAGGAAGGGTAGCGTATACGATTGTTAAGTTCATCGGAATTTTCTGAACAAGCAGTGATGGTTAAAAGAATTACCTGAAAAAGTATAAAAATGGCTAGTTTCATGTAGCACTTTCTAATGTATTAACTTGAATCCTATTACTTGCTACCCAACCTAATTGTACCGCTGATGCAAACCATGGGAATCTATTTTAGGATACATGACTGCTATTCGTACTGTTTTCTATTTTATAGGCTTTTTTAAAGTCTTGTAATACTACCTTGATGTTCTTTTCCTTTGAACCATACTTCGAGAAGTCTTTTATCAATTCCAATACATCATAGTCTATGTAAACTGAATTTTTAGCACTTATAATTACTTTCGTGTCTTCAGGTAAATGTGCAAGAGTTTGTTTTATTGCTGCTTTATTCAAAAATGAAACTTCCTGAGCCAAATCGATATGAATGTCTTCTCCCTCTTTATGTTGTTCTTTTTTGAAATAGTATGCCACTTTCATATTACCCAGCAGGATAAATAAAGCGCTTACAAATAAGCCAACACCCACTCCTCTCAATAAATCCAAGCCCACTACACCTAATACAGTCGCAAGAAATGGGATAAACTGAAATTTACCGGCTTGCCACATGTGGGTAAATACTTTGGGGCTTGCTAATTTAAATCCAATCATAAGTAAAATGGCAGCCAAACATGCCATGGGAATTTTATTTAATAAACCCGGAATTAGAATAACGGTTAACAATAAAAGAACACCATGGAATATTGCAGAGAATTTAGTTCTGGCCCCAGCGTTTATATTGGCAGTGGTTCTTACGATAACGCTTGTCATGGGAAGGCCACCGAGTAAACCAGCTAATATATTTCCTACACCTTGAGCTTTTAGCTCGGTATTGGCACTTGAAAATCGCTTATAAGGGTCCATTTTATCACCCGCCTCCAGACACAATAGGGTTTCAATACTTGCTACCGTTGCAATGGTAGCTGCTGTTATCCATATGCCAGGATTTGTTATGCTAGTGATATCGGGTAGTGTAAATTGTGCTATGAAATCACTAAACGAACCTGCAACCGGTAGTATCACTAAATGATTTCCAGTGATATGAAGTTCAGGATTTGACAGACGGAATATTTCATTCAATACTATACCTACTACTACGACTACTAAAGCACCAGGTAAAAATTTAATTTTTTTAAGAAAAGATACTTTGCCAAAAGCCACTATAATACCTATTGAAATGAACGATATTAAAATAATACCCGTATGAGCATAATTAAATGAATGTAATATTTCATTTATAAATCCACTATCAGCCTTATCGGTTAAGTTGTAGTTAAAAAAATCACCTTCGTGTTCATTATCGTATCCAATGGCATGAGGCAGTTCTTTCAAAATGATGATAATACCTATGCCTGTCAACATGCCTTCTATTACACTGGAGGGAAAATAATTGGAAATAGTTCCTGCTTTCACAAAGCCAAGTATTAATTGGAATACACCGGCCAATAAAACAGCCAATAGGAATGCTTCGAAACCTAAATCCTGAATAGCGAGTAGTACAATAGCAATTAAGCCAGCGGCAGGTCCTGAAACGCTCACGTTGGAACGACTTAAATAGCCTACTAATAAGCCACCTAGTACACCCGAAATAATACCAGCAAATGGGGGAGCGCCAGAAGCAACTGCAACACCTAAACACAAGGGTAAGGCAACTAAGAATACTACTGTTCCGGATAAGCTATCGGTTTTGAACGAAGAAAATATAGAAGGGCGTTTACTCATTTATATAAGGATTTTATAGCGGAAATAGTACGGGTATTGCTTAGGCAATTAAAGTTACATCTGAATAGAAAGTAACTTGTCCTGTTGATAAATTGTGCATACCGCCAATAATATCAATTTCACCGGACTCAATCATGTGTTCCAGAATTGTACTTCTTTCCATGATACCTTTTACGGTTCTTTTCACATTAATGGCAGCAACATTTTGTACAAAGTTAGTATTTTTTGATGTACGATTATCCTTTGTTTCCAATTCGTCATCTACTGCCGGTCTTATTTTAGTGAGCAAAGCGGTTAAGTTTCCCATTTCAACATGATCGCAAGCTCCTTTTACGGCCCCGCAGCTCGTGTGCCCAAGAACAACAATTATTTTTGAGCCCGCTACTTTGCAAGCAAATTCCATGCTACCTAAAATATCTTCGTTAATGATGTTTCCGGCAATTCGTATACTAAAAATATCACCAAGCCCCTGGTCAAAAATGAGCTCAGCAGAAGTTCTGCTGTCTATACAACTTAAGATTACTGCGAAAGGATGCTGTCCATCTGAGGTTTCATTTGCCTGTTGCAACAAGTTACGATTAGCCTTAAGGTTTTGCATAAACCGCTTATTACCTTCTTTTAACAAATCTAATGCCTTCTTAGGTGTTATGGCTTGTTGCATTTCTTTTGTTAGTGTTTTCATTAATTAATTAATTTGAGTGTTATAATAATAGACTCGTTTTTAAATATGGTACTGAAGGTTTACAGCTTGGCGAAGGTGGGGACTTGTACCTTAAAACTTTCGGGCAAACCGCACCAGTAAATATATGAATTAATGTTAGTTTATTCAAGAAAATCCTGCTTGCGTGTAGGTGTTGTTATAGCTCATTATTTCTCTTCTTCCCGTTGTTGTAATATTTTTGCAATATTTCCATAACGGACAGTTGTGGTGGAAATTACAACTACCAACATTCCTAGCATAACTGTCCCAAGTGTGTTATTGGTCTCCCAAGTTCCTGTTACAAGTTTATAAATGAAAAAAATCGAGTACAGAACGACTAGACTGCTCATTATTATTAGAACAGCTTTCAATGTCTTTACTTTGGACTTTAGTTCTTCTGTAGTTAATTCTTGAAGTTCATTCTTTTTCATTTTTTTACAGTTTAAAAGTGAATAATCATAAATGCCATTCTGCTTGTTTACTCAAATGAGCTACAACGGTTTGGCGGTTTGGCCAGTAAGGGATTGAGGGGTGCGGTCGTGTCCACCG
>CAZQXC010000007.1:0-6989 GCA_964597075.1 uncultured Roseivirgaceae bacterium
CACCGGATTCGAAAGCCGGAATTTTTGATGACTTGTTCATCGACATTGGCGATCAGCAGTCGATTGAAAATGACCTGAGCACGTACAGCAGTCATTTAAAAAACATGGCGCACTTCTTGGAATTTGGAAATAGCAAAATACTGGTGTTGATGGATGAATTGGGATCCGGCACCGATCCGAATTTTGGTGGCGCTATTGCACAGGCTATACTGCAAGCCTTGTTGAAAAAGCGCGTATGGGGTGTAGCTACTACCCATTACTACAATTTGAAGTTATTTGCTGGCCAACAACAGGGTATTCGCAATGCCGCCATGCGTTTTGATGAGAAGAATATGGTTCCGTTGTATACCCTCGACATTGGAAAGCCCGGGAGTTCATTTGCGCTGGAGATCGCCCAGAAAACAGGATTACCTGAAGACACACTGACAGCTGCCCGTAGCCTTGCCGGAAGTGAACTGGTGGGCTTTGAAACGCTGGTGCGAAACCTGGAGCAGGAACGAAATGCATTAGCGGAGAAAACCAAACTACTCATCAAGCAAGATACTGACTTGAAAGTATTGCTGAAAAAATACGAGCTGTTGAGTGGTGAACTAGAAGTGAAGAAAAAGCAAATTCTTAATAAGGCTAAAGAGGAAGCGAGCAATCTGTTAGCGGAAACAAACCGTGAAATAGAGAAAACCATTCGCCATATCCGGGAGAACCAGGCGCAAAAACAGGAAACCAGCAAAGTCAGAAAGAACCTGGAGGTACTTTCGCAGAAAGTAGCACGGCAGCAGGAAATACAAAAGCAAAAAACACCTGCCGGACCAATAAAAGAAGGTGATCGGGTACGCTTGATCGGGCAGGACGGAAGTGGCGTGGTGCTGTCGGTAAAGGGTAAGCAGGCGATGGTACAATTTGGTGAATTGAAATCAACGGTAGTATTGAGTAAACTCGAGCATGCCTCCCAAACCAAAGCCGATCAGGTAACTGAACGCAAGCTGCGATCGGTTGGATTAAGTTTGCACGAGAAGCGAGCCGGGTATAGTGCTGTACTGGATGTACGCGGAAGGCGGGTGGAGGAAGTGGTTCCATTGCTCGATCAGTTTATGGATACTTCCGTACTGCTGAGCCAGGGGGAAGTAAAAATTTTACATGGCAAAGGTGAGGGTGTACTTCGAAAAGTTATACGTGAACAACTTAGGAAGCACAAGCAGGTAGCTTCCGTTGCCGATGAGCATGTGGAGCGGGGTGGAGATGGGATTACGGTAGTAGTATTAAAATGAAAAAGGCCTCTGAGAGGCCTTTTTATAGAAAATTTCTTCTTATTATGGATTGAATACAAATGTCCAAAGTCCATTAACGGCTTCTGTTCTTGCGCCTGGATAATCGCATTCTTCGCAATCCAAATCAGAAATGGTAAGTTGTCCTGAACTATTGATGGAGTAAACCATTGGAACACCATCATTTCTAACCAATGACCCGCTGTCTCCTGTACCAATATTTACAAATGACCAGGTGCCACTGGCAGGCCATGGGCTGGGTGTTGGTCTGTCGCCAGACACTGAAAAATTATAAGGCCCATCGGCAGCATTGCTGTTAAATGTCCCTGTAATGGTTAACTTGAAATTGGTAAAATCGCCCGTTCTATTCGCACCATCCAGACTTGCACTTACAATATTCCAGGTCTTTGAAAGCTTGCCTAATTGAACCTGTTGAGCTATAGGTGCTGGATCTTTCCCACCACAATTGCTCATAAACACAACGGCACTTGCCAAAATCACAAAAGAAACCACTCTGGCCAATATTTTCATCATCATCTTAATAGGTTATTTGTTACGAATTTGGTGTTTATAGGGCACAAAATCAAACCTTAATGGCTGAAATGCAAATTTTACGGGGGTTTATCGGTTTAAATCGTTTGTTGTAACCCAATCCCGTTAGAGAACCTTAATGGCAGTGGGTTTATAGTCCATTACATTAACTATTTCCGCACCTTCCGGGTATTCCTCTGCCTGGTTGGAGGCAATGAATATGAGCCGGTTATTGGCCAATGATTTTAATTGATTCAGGTACCATGCCATCGCCTGCTGGTCGAGGTTGGTGCCGGGTTCATCCAAAAACAGCACAGGGGTATCTGTAAAAAAGGCCAGCCCAAGTTTCAGGCGTTGCTTCATGCCGGAAGAAAAGTTGGAAATAAATTTATTATGAGCATGCTCCAAATACATGGCCTCCATTACCAATTCCGGTGTGTAGTTGTTCTTTATTGATTTTGTTTTGAAGTGAAATTCAACCTGCTCCTGCAGGGTAAATTCTTCAATTAAATCCATGTAGGGTGTCGCTACAGAAACCAGCGTATAAATTTCATCTGCTTCCACAGCAATGTTATCCATCCGATAGGTCAGCCTTCCGGAGCTGGGTGGCATCTGCCCCCACAATACTTGCAGAAGTGTTGATTTGCCTGAGCCATTAGGGCCGGTGATGGCGTAAATTTTTCCTTGTTGAAATGTTTGCGTGAGGTCTCGGAATATCCATTCGCGGTTATAACGTTTGCTCAACGCCTCAGTGGATATGGTGAACGAACCCATTCCGTTAATCACCTAAACCGTAGCCCTTCATAATTCCCCGTTCTGAAGATCGAATAAAATCAATGATGTAATCACGTTCTTTACTCACCGGGATGGTTTCCATAATAATATCCAAGGCTTTGGTATTATTAATACCCTTCATAAAGATATAGCGATAGATTTCCTGGATATCTGAAATTTTTTCAGATGTAAAACCTCTTCTTCTTAACCCCACAGAATTAATCCCGGCATAGGCTAAAGGTTCGCGTGCTGCTTTCGTGTAAGGCGGAACATCTTTACGCACCAACGAGCCACCGGAAATCATAACATGAGCACCCACTTTTACAAACTGATGCAGTGCACTGGCGCCTCCAATAATTGCCCAGTCGTCAATGGTTACATGACCGGCCACCTGCACCGTATTTACGAGAATGCAATTGTTGCCAATGATGCAATCGTGCGCCACGTGTACATAAGCCATCAGCAGGCAATTTTTTCCTATTTCAGTTTTGAGTTTATCGTGTGTGCCACGACTGATAGTTACGAACTCGCGGATAACCGTATTATCGCCAATATACGTTTCTGTTTCTTCGCCAGCGAATTTCAGATCCTGAGGAATAGCAGAAATGGAAGCGCCTGGGTATACTTTTACATTCTTACCCAATCGTGCGCCATCGAAAATAACTGCGTTTGGACCAATCCAGCTTCCATCGCCTATCACAACATTTTTACCAATGGTGGCAAAGGGTTCAATAATTACGTTCGCGCCAATTTTAGCTTCGGGGTGAACGTTGGCTAGTGGATGATAACTCATGCGTCTTTACGGACAATGCTGGCGGTCATAGTACCTTCACAAACTAATGTATTACCAACAAATGCACGACCATACATTTTAGCAATACCGCGTTTAATGGGGACAACCAGGTCACATTGAATAACCAAGGTATCACCCGGCAATACCATTTTTCTAAACCTGAAATTCTCGATTCCTAAGAAATAGGTCCAGTAATTTTCCGGATCGGGTACAGTGCTCATCACCAGTATACCACCGATTTGTGCCATGGCTTCAATTTGCAATACACCCGGCATTACCGGGTTGCCAGGAAAGTGTCCTTGAAAGAATGGCTCATTGGCGGTAACATTCTTTACTCCGGCAACACTCTCTGTATCGAGGTAAATAATTTTGTCGATTAACAAAAAGGGGTAGCGGTGTGGAAGGGTTTGCCTGATTTTATTAATGTCCATTACCGGGGGAAGGCTTGGATTGTATTTTGGCCTTCCTTGCTTATCGGCTTCGGCCATTGCTTTTTTCAATTTCTTGGCAAAGGCTACATTGGCTGCATGCCCGGGACGGGCAGCTAATATCTGTGCTTTAAGCGGTCTGCCGGCAAGGGCAAGATCACCAACAATGTCAAGCAGTTTATGGCGAGCTGGTTCGTTTTTATAGCGAAGTTCAATGTTGTTTAAAATGCCTTCATGCTTAACGGAAACTTTAGGCTTGCCAAGCATTTTAGCAATGTTAGCCAGTTCATCCTCTTTCACTACGCGATCAACAATAACAATGGCGTTATTCAAATCACCACCGCGGATGAGATTGTTATTGTAAAGCATTTCCAGTTCATGCAGAAAACAAAAGGTACGACATGACGCAATTTCTTTTTCAAACTGTTGAATGTCGGTAATGGAGGCATGCTGACTTCCTAATACAGGTGAGTTATAATCGATCATTACCGTAATGCGATAATCATCGAGTGGGAGTGCAGCAATTTCTACATTACGAGCAACTTCACGATAAAATATAGGTTCTTGTACTTCGAAAAAATCCCGTAAGGCATTTTGTTCTTCTGAGCCGGCAGTTTTCAGCGTTTCAACAAACTGAATGGAACTTCCATCCATAATGGGGCATTCGGGTCCATCAATCTGGATGAGTACATTGTCAAGTTCCAGGCCTACCAAAGCAGCCAGCGTGTGTTCTATGGTGCTTACACGTGCACCACTTTGTTCAATGGTAGTTCCCCTTGAAACGTCTACCACATTGTCACAATCTGCATTTATAATAGGTGAACCAGGTAAATCGATGCGTTGGAATTTAATACCATGATTAGGCTTTGCCGGTAAAAAGGTGACATTGGTTTTGGCTCCTGTATGAAGGCCTACGCCCGAAAGCGACACCGATTTTTCAATGGTCTGTTGTTTAATATTCTGCATGCTTTGCGTAAAAGATGGCAAATTTAACCCCGAATAGGGGGAATATCAAAACCCTTGATTTTGGGTGTATTTAAGGGTTAAATAAGGAGGTAAGGGGACACCTCACTGTTTTAATGAATCTTCGTCTACCGAGGACTCTTGCTTGGCTCCATTTGTCATTTTTTCCAATTGACGGAGGCGGTCATTAAGTTCAGGTAGTTTTTTGAAAACGGCATAGGAACGGAAGTAGTCCTTAATATCAAATACTGGGTAGCCAATCAGCTTCTGACCTTCTTCTTTAATTGATTTGGATATGCCGCCCTGCGCGCCAATACTGGTGTTGTTAGCAATGACCAGGTGCCCGGCTATACCAACCTGCCCGGCTATTACACAGTGCTCACCCACCTTTGTAGAGCCCGAAATTCCTGTTTGGGCCGCAATAACTGTATTCTTCCCAACCTCTACATTGTGGGCAATCTGAATAAGATTGTCCAGTTTAACACCTTGGCGAATAATCGTTGAGTCACCATACATCGTAGCACAGTCAATTACCGTATTCGCACCAATGACTACATCGTCTTCTATGATAACGTTGCCCATTTGCGGAATCGATTTATAAGTGCCATCAGGTTGCGGGGCAAACCCAAAACCATCGCTGCCTACCACGGTGCCTGCATGCAGCACACAGTTGTTACCGATTTTCGTGTCGGTATAAAGTTTAACATTGGGATGCAGAATAACATTGTTGCCGATAACCACATTATCGCCCACAAAAACATGCGGATAGATTTTTACATTATCACCAATCGTAACATTATGGCCAATATACGAGAAGGCACCGCGGTAAATATTTTTTCCAGCAACACTTTTGTTTCCCATAAAACTGGGTTCTTCAATTCCCGTTTTCTGAAAGTTCATCATCTTATGGTACTCTTCCAGTAATACGGTGAAGCTGTTATACGGATCGGCTACTAAAATAAGGTTGGACTTAATTTCTTTACGTGGCGTAAATTCCCTGCTTACAATAACGGCTGATGCCTGTGTTGTATAAATATAGTTCTCGTATTTTGGGTTTGATAAAAATGCAATCTGACCAAGCTTGGCATCCTGAATTTTTGCGAGCATGTTTATTTTAACATGGCCATCACCCTTCACCTCTCCGCCAAGCATGGCGGCTATCTGACTAATGGTAAATTCCATAGGTTACCTGGGTAATTGGTCGAAAACTAATCGTGCCTGAGGCATTCACAAAGATACATTTTTAGGCCAGCAGAGGTAGTTTTTTTTAACGATTTTGCTGATCGCTTTAATGCTTGGCAGATCTGATGCCTGAGCAATATCCAGAACCTCTCCCGTCTTCATCAAGATATTTATTTTTTGGCCTTCTGTATAGGCTTCATTGGTTACAGTTCCATGTGAGAACAAGTAGGGAGACTCTGAGCGGAGGGTACCAAAGGTTTTAGAAATTCCTGATCGAACCTTTTCAACATGCGACTTTTTAATGGGCTCACTGCTCAGCACAATTTGGAAGAGTTTTCGCTCGCACAGCATAGTGGAGAGGGTGGCCAAAATGAAGTCATCATGATTTAACCAAAACTTAACGGCACCCCATATATCATGATCATCCAGTTTGCCAAATAAGGTAAGGGTGCCTGTATTTTCTTTAAAATCGCCTAGTGTAACGCTATGCTGGAGAAAATAACTTAACGCTTCACTGGCCGGAACGATTTCTCCAGCCTTTACCAGATGTTGCGCTCTTTTGATAAGGTTCACCACCATCCGCTCAGCGCTTACGGTTGTTTTGTGCAAGTACACTTGCCAGTACATCAATCTTCGGGCGTTTAAGAAGTTCTCAATACTGTATATACCTTTTTCTTCAACCACCAATTGATCCTGATGTACAGTAAGCATGGCAATAATCCGATCTACACCAATAGTGCCTTCCGGAACACCACTAAAAAAGCAATCGCGCATTAGGTAATCCAACCGATCAATATCCAGCTGGCTGGCAATAAGTTGGTGAAAGAACTTCCGTTTGTAACTATTTCTAAAAATTTTTAGAGCGAGCGTAAGGTCACCATTAAACTCTTTATTAAGCTGTTGCATGAACAGGTAGGAAATGCTTTCGTGCTTGATGCCGGTAAGCAATGAGTCTTCCAGTGCGTGGGAAAAGGGTCCATGACCGAGATCGTGTAATAAAACAGCGATCAGGGAGGCTTCATATTCCTCTTCCGATATTAAAATTCCTTTACTCCG
>CAZQXC010000007.1:6999-50357 GCA_964597075.1 uncultured Roseivirgaceae bacterium
TACGGAGACTATCCAATACGCGGCCCATCAGATGCATGGCACCTAAGGCATGCTGAAAGCGTGTATGCTGTGCGGATGGGTAAACAAAATCGGTTAGGCCCAGTTGTTTAATATGCCGTAACCGCTGAAACCAGGGATGCTGAATAATATCGAAAATTAATTCACCTGGAATTTTGATAAAGCCGTACACCGGGTCGTTGATTATTTTCTTTTTGTTCAAGAGAGCGGTTGATATTCTTTACCTTAGTGAAAATTTAGATATGCAAAGATATAGCATTTTGTGGGCAGACGATGAAATAGACTTACTCAAGCCTCATATTTTGTTTTTAGAGCAACGGGGCTACGATATTACGCCTGTGAATAATGGCTCCGATGCCGTTGAACTTTGTCAGGAGAAGCACTTTGATGTTGTTTTTCTGGATGAGAATATGCCTGGCTTATCCGGCCTGGAAGCGCTGGATCAGATAAAAAGTAATAAGCCTAATCTTCCGGTGGTGATGATTACTAAAAATGAAGAGGAACAGATTATGGAGGAGGCTATCGGAGCTCAGATTGCTGATTACCTCATTAAGCCCGTTAATCCCAATCAAATTTTACTTTCGGTTAAAAAAATATTGGATAATAAACGGTTGATTATCGAAAAGACGAATCTTTCCTATCAACAGGAGTTTCGTAAAATAAGTATGGCGTTTATGGATGATATGAGCCATGAACAATGGGCTGACATCTATAAGAAATTAGTGCATTGGGAACTTCAACTTGATCAATCGGATAATCAGGATATGGGGGAAGTGCTGGAGGCTCAAAAAACTGAAGCGAATGCAAATTTCGCAAAGTTTGTGATCAGGAATTATGACAAATGGCTTAATGATGCAACTGCTGATAAGCCGCTACTTTCCCATCAACTGTTAAAGAGAAAAGTTTTTCCGTGGGTAGGAAAGGATACCCCGGTGTTTTTAGTATTAATTGATAATCTTCGGTTCGATCAATGGAAAATGATTGAACCGATAATTGATGATTACTTTACGGTTGAACAGGAGGAAACATATTACTCTATTTTACCAACTACTACGGCTTATTCACGTAATGCAATTTTTTCGGGAGTAATGCCAAGTGAAATGGCCAAGAGCCACCCTGAGCTTTGGGTTGGTGAAGATGAAGACGAAGGTAAAAATAATTTTGAAGATGAATTTCTAGGCAAGCAGCTCAAAAAAAATAATATCAACGTTAAATTTTCGTACACTAAAATAAAAAACCTTGAACAAGGTCGAGCCCTTGCCGATACGGTTAATAACTTGTTTCAAAACAATTTCAATGTTATCGTATACAATTTTGTAGATATGCTGTCGCATGCCCGAACGGACATGGCTATGATTCGTGAACTGGCTCCCGATGAGTCTGCCTACCGTTCCATTACCCGCTCATGGTTTATTCACTCACCCTTAATGGAAATTTTGAAGACGATAGCGGAACGAAAAGCAAAGGTTATTATTACTACCGATCACGGCACCATCCGTGTAAAGCGACCGTTTAAAATTGTTGGCGATCGAAGTGTTAATTCAAATCTGCGCTACAAGCAAGGTAAGAACCTGGGTTTTGAGGGTGGAAAAGTTATGGATATTTCAAAGCCAGAACGACTTTTTCTGCCTAAAATGAATGTTTCAACTTCGTATGTCTTTGCTACGGAAGATCAGTTCTTTGCCTATCCCAATAACTATAATTATTACGTAAACTTTTATAAGGACACCTTTCAGCACGGAGGGGTTAGTTTGGAAGAGATGATTATCCCCATAATTTTATTAAATTCGAAGAATGCATCCTGATGTTAAGGTACAGGCTACTGTATTTACCCCTATATCCCTTGCTGATCTGCAAAATGTTGCCAGCAAGCTACTAGCGTTGTTGGGGGACATTAGGATTTGTATTGTAACTGGCGAAATGGGGTCAGGAAAGACATCACTGGTGAAAGCCTTTGGAAGAGCATTGGGGGTTGACGATACTATGAGCAGCCCTACTTTTTCCCTGGTAAATGAATACCATACTTCTTCGGGTAAGAAAATTTATCATTTCGATTTATACCGACTAAAATCAGAAAGAGAAGCATATGACATAGGAGCTGAAGAGTATTTTTATTCAGGCGATTATTGTTTTGTTGAATGGCCGGACAAAGTTACTTCCTTGCTACCCAACACCTATGCAGAAGTAAAAATTGAAGTAGTCGATCATGTTCATCGGAAAATTGAATTCCTAATCCATGGCTGAAAAAAAGAAAACCGGATTTGAAACGCTGGCGCGGGCAAGCCTGGCCCCACAAGAACAATTACAGGCTGTAAAAAAGGGAAAGCATGCTTTTTTTATAGGACTTCCCCGTGAAATTTCCTTACAAGAAAACAGGATTACGTTAACACCAGACGCAGTGGCGCTGTTGGTTAACAACGGTCATGAAATTTGGGTAGAGACAAAAGCCGGTGTAGGTTCTAAATTCAGTGATCAGCAATACAGTGAGGCTGGGGCTAAAATTGTTTTTTCACCACAGGAGGTTTATAAAGCGGATGTTATTCTGAAAATTGAACCACCCACACTGGATGAAATTGAATTGATGAATCCTGGGCAAACCTTGATTTCTGCTCTTCAGCTTGGGCACCTCCAGCAGGATTTTGTGCAAGCCATGCTTAAGAAGAAAATAACTGCACTTGCGTATGAGTTCATTGAAGATAAAGTGGGCGGTATGCCCATTATTCGGGCCATGAGCGAGATTGCCGGGAGCAGCGTGATGCTCATTGCCGCAGAGTATTTAAGTACAGCCAATAATGGCAAAGGCGTTATTCTGGGCGGCATAACCGGAGTGCCTCCCACTAAGGTTGTTATAATTGGTGCGGGTACGGTGGCGGAGTATTCGGCCCGTGCGGCATTGGGTATGGGGGCCGATGTTCAGATTTTCGATAACCACTTATATAAATTGAGAAGAATCAAGCACTTGTTAGGCCAGCAGGTGTACACGTCTACCATTGATACAATAACCTTAAGCGAATCACTTCGATCAGCCGATGTAGTAATTGGTGCCTTGCGTGCGGAGAAGGGTAGGGCGCGCATCGTCATTACCGATGAAATGGTGAGCAAGATGCGCTCCGATTCATTAATTATTGATCTTAGTATTGATCAGGGTGGGTGTGTAGAGACTTCTGAAATCACCACTCTAAAAAAACCTGTTTTCAGAAAATATGATGTGATTCATTACTGCGTACCTAATATTGCTTCACGTGTGGCGCATACGGCAACCAACGCACTAAGTAATATTTTTACACCAACCATTTTGCGTGCAGCAGAAGAAGGGGGAGTAGAGCAGATGATTTATTCTTCGACCTGGTTTATGAAGGGTGTATATGCGTTTAAAGGCAGCCTGACCAATGAAGCAGTGGCGCGGAAATTTAAGATGAAGTTTAAGAATATTGAGTTGATTTTGGCTGCTCGTTTTTAAGCTAACCTTCTCAAACTTTCTTCAAGCGCCTTTATTTTTGATTCAGCATCTGCTTTTTTCTTTAGTTCAGCTTCAACAACCTGAGTAGGGGCGCTCTTTATAAATTTTTCATTTTCAAGTTTTCTTGTTACGGTATTAAGAAATCCTTTCTGATACTCAAGTTCCTTTAAAAGCGACTCACGCTCTTTGGCGACATCTATCTGACCACTGAACGGGATAAAGAACTCAGTGGATCGAACAATAAAACCCACACCATCTCCACTTTTTACCTCGAAACTTATTTCACCCAGGTTACTAAGCTTTGTTATGAGTGTCCTGAAATTCTTGAAAATAGATTGACTATCCCCCTTAACGATGAGGTTAAGTTTTTCCTTTGGCGAGATATTTTTTGCATTCCGGGTATTTCTGATCTCCGTAATAATCTCAAAAGCAAGAGCACCCTCTTCCAGTATATTTTTATCTGGGGTTGAGGCAGATGGCCATGGCGCTATAATAATACAATCCTTATTTCCTTTTTCTTTGAGTTCATGCCATAATTCTTCCGTTATGAAAGGCATAAACGGATGAAGCGCTTTTAGCAGCGTTTCAAAAAAAGAAACAGTTTGCTCGTAGGTTATGTTGTCGATAGGCTTACCAAACTCGGGCTTGATCATCTCCAGGTACCACGCGCAGAAATCATCCCATATCAATTTATAAATCGTGAGTAAGGCATCCGACATCCGGAACTTGTTGAAATGATCATTAAGTTCCTGTATAGAATAATTAAGCTTGTTGGAAAACCATTCTATAGCAACCTGATTTTCTTTGGGCTGCTGAAGGTTCTCTACCTGCCAGCCTTTTACCAACCGAAAAGCATTCCATATTTTGTTTGTAAAATTTCTTCCTTGCTCTACCAGTTTTTCATCGTACAACAAATCATTGCCGGCAGGTGAACTGAAGAGCATACCTGTACGCACAGCATCAGCTCCGAAATTGGTAATCAGGTCGAGTGGATCAGGGCTGTTGCCCAACGACTTCGACATTTTTCTGCCTTGCTTGTCGCGAACAATGCCCGTGAGGTAAACATTTTTGAATGGTTTCTCCTGGCGGTATTCATAACCGGCAATAATCATCCGGGCAACCCAGAAAAATAGAATTTCAGGGGCAGTTACCAGATCGTTGGTTGGGTAAAAGTAGTTTAAATCCTGATTGCCTTTATTGGTTGGGTCTTTAAAAACATGGGTATCAAAAACAGCTATCGGCCAAAGCCAACTGGAGAACCAGGTGTCCAGAACATCTTCGTCTTGCCATATTGCCTCCTCATTTAAGGTAGGATTTTTAGCGCTTAGTTGATCGTAGGCCTCTTCACGTGTTTTGGCAACTGCGAATGTCCCATCGGGTGCATACCACGCGGGTATGCGGTGTCCCCACCATAATTGTCTGGATATGCACCAGTCGCGTACATTAGCCATCCAATGATGATATGTGTTTTTAAACTTGGGAGGAATAAGTTGAACATCATCGTTCATCACATGGTCCAATGCTGGCTTGGTGATGGTGTCCATCTTCAAAAACCATTGGAGCGATAACCTGGGTTCGATCACCGCATCGGTTCGCTCAGAGAAGCCGACATTACTTTTATATTCTTCAACTTTTGACAGATGATTACTTTCTTCCAGAAGTTTGGCAATTTTCTTTCGGGCTATGAACCGATCTTCACCCACTAAAATCTGCGCTTTGTTATTCAATGAGCCATCTTCGTTGAGGATGTCAATAACTTCAAGGTTGTGTTTTTTACCAAGCTCGTAGTCATTGATGTCATGGGCAGGCGTTACCTTCAAACACCCTGTACCAAAATCCATAGTTACGTACTCGTCTTCAATAATGGGTATAGCGCGATTGATTAGTGGAATAACAGCTTTCTTTCCTTTCAGATGTTTAAAGCGCTCATCGTTCGGATTAATACAGATAGCCGTGTCGGCCATAATGGTTTCCGGCCGCACGGTAGCGATGGTTACAGATTCATCTTTACTTCCTTCAATGGCGTACTTGATGTAATATAACTTCGATTGAACATCTTTATAGATTACTTCATCATCAGAGAGTGCTGTTTTTCCGGCCGGATCCCAATTCACCATGCGCATACCCCGGTAGATATAACCCTTCTTATGTAAGTCAATAAAGACGTCAATAACAGCTTCGTAGTAAGCAGGGTCCATGGTGAAGGTGGTACGGTCCCAATCGCAAGAAGCGCCAAGTTTTTTTAATTGTTCCAGAATGATGCCGCCATATTTCTCTTTCCACTCCCAGGCATATTTCAGAAACTCCTGACGTGTAAGGTCTGATTTCTTGATACCTTTTTCCCGAAGCATGGCCACTACCTTAGCTTCTGTTGCAATGGAGGCATGGTCGGTTCCCGGCACCCAACAAGCCTCTTTACCCTCCATGCGGGCTTTGCGGATCAGTACATCCTGTATGGTGTTGTTGAGCATGTGGCCCATGTGCAAAACACCGGTTACGTTAGGTGGAGGTATTGCAATGGTAAAGGGTTCTTTTTCAGGGTTTGGTTCTGCATGGAAAAATCCGTTGGCCATCCAGTACGTATACCATTTTTCTTCTACTTCGCTGGGATTGTATTTCGTTGACAGAGACATGCTTACGTTAATTCGAAGGCGCAAAAATAAGGCTATGGGCTACAGGTTCCAAGTTTCAGATGAATTGGGTCTGGGAATTTAATTACGCCTTCATTCTGATCCGCAAGGCTTTGGGATACAGATTATTCACCCGGTTATCCAGCACATTCATCCACCCGATAGGCAGGGATTGATAAGTGGCCAGGGTGTAACCTTTTTTATATTCCGTAAGAACCACGTTTTCTTTTCTAAGGAAATGGATAGCCTGTTCATACGATAAATCAGTCGATAAGAAATGATTTGTATTCAACTCAACGGATAATGCTAATTCATGTTCGGGAATAAGTTTTTCACCCTTTACGGTAGCCAGCGTGGTTCCGGTTGAAATAACCCGAAGTGTATCGAGTAACATTAAATGTTCTTCCAGCATATTTTTGTTGATCATAGAAACAACTTCATGATGGGCTGAGAATATAAAACTTTCTGGATGTAAAATCCACCGATTAAGTTCTTCTGCAATTCTTTGCCCAGGTTGCAATAGTTTTCGTTTACTTTTTGTCCTTATCGCTTCCTGATTTTCTGTTTTTCGAATGACTGCAATAAAAAAACCTTCACCCCTTACATGGTGCGGAAAAAATCTATAGCCACATATTTTTTTAAAAACAACTTGTTCAATACTCCAATCCGGATCAACATGTAAAGGAATTGATTCTGCTTCATGCTGTTCACTAAGCCAGTGTATATTTTCTTCATTCTCAAGCGAGTTATAGGTACATGTACAGTAAATGAGCAACCCATTTGTTTTTAAGGATGACCAAACATCACTAAGAATTCTTCGCTGTCGCTTTGCGCACAACTGAATGTTATCAACCGACCACTCGGTCATGGCATCCGGATCTTTTCTAAATAATCCTTCTCCGGAGCATGGCGCATCCACCAGTATCACATCAAAAAATCCCGGCAATCGCTTGAAATCTTCGGGATCATTATTTGTCACCACAACATTGCCCACACCCCACTTGGTAATATTTTCCGCCAATATGGAAGCGCGCGATCGTATCACTTCATTGGCCACCAGCAGTGAATCCGGATGCAACAGGCTTGCTATGTGGGTTGACTTGCCACCAGGTGCTGCGCTTACATCTAAAATCCGGAGTGGGCTTGAACCGAGATTTATTTGAGTAAAGACTTGCTCCACGAACATGGAGCTTGCTTCCTGCACATAATAGGCACCACCATGAAAAACAGGATCCAGGGTAAAAACCGGTCGCTCTTCCAGGTAAAGTCCGGTGCTGCACCAAGGTACCGGCACTCCGCTTAAGTTATTTTGCTTTAAGGGATTTGAGCGAATGGATGTAGGGGAGGCTTGTTTCAGACTGCTGATAAAATCCGGAAATGAATTTCCTAAATCAGCCTGCATCCTGTTGAAAAATTGTTCAGGTAAATTGAAATTAGAATCAGCCATGATGCTAAATTAAGCTTTCTTTACAGTGTAACTGATGTTATGCGCATTTTGCCACAAAGGCACGAGGACACAAAGAAATTGTCGATTTCTATGATCAGTTTGAGCTAAAAACTTAGTGTCTTAGTGGCATCTTTGCGTAAAGTAATGACTGTTGACCTTTTTGATTGATTTATAGATGATTAAAGCGAATGATCCTTTTTTAAAGTCGTGGGTAGATGTGCCTGCTAATTCTGACTTCCCAATACAAAACCTACCCTTTGGAATATTCAAGACGCGTTACTTGTCACCGGTTGCTGGTGTAGCCATTGGGGATTATGTTTTAGATCTGGTATATCTACATGAAAATGGATACCTCGATGGCATAGGGTTACCGCCCGGAATCTTTAACCAGAAGTATTTAAACGATTTTCTGGCCATGGGCCGAAAGAAAGCAAGGGAAGTCAGGGATCGGGTTTCAGAATTATTACGCGTGGATAATGATGAACTTAAAGGTAATCCTGCCCGCGAAATTGCTTTAATACCGATGCGTGAGGTGCAAATGCTGATGCCTATTAGGGTGCCTAATTACACCGATTTTTATAGCAGTGAGGAACATGCAACCAATGTGGGTTCCATGTTTCGTGATCCAAAGAATGCATTGCTGCCAAATTGGAAACATTTACCGGTGGGGTATCATGGCAGGGCTTCTTCCATTGTTGTTTCCGGCACACCCATCCATCGTCCGAAAGGGCAGCTAAAACTTCCCGATGCCGAGCAACCTGTTTTTTCGTCTTCAAAAAAAATGGACTTCGAATTAGAGGTCGCGTTTATAACCTGTACTGAAACAAAACTTGGGCAGTCGGTCAGTACGGCTGATGCAGAGAATCATATATTCGGATTTGTACTATTTAATGACTGGTCAGCACGCGATATTCAGCAATGGGAGTATGTTCCGTTAGGCCCTTTTCTGGGTAAGAATTTTGGTTCTACCATTTCACCCTGGATTGTTACCCTGGATGCACTGGAGCCTTTCCGGACGAATGGACCACAACAAAACCCTGATGTTCTTCCGTATCTGAACGTGGGGGGATCAAAGAATTTTGATTTGAAACTTGAGGTATTACTACAACCCGATAGTGCCGAGCCAGTAACCATTAGTCGGTCTAATTTCAAATACATGTACTGGAATGTAAATCAGCAACTGGCACATCACACCATTAATGGCTGTAACCTTCAGGTGGGTGATATATACGCTTCAGGCACCATTAGCGGGCCTTCTCCCGGCTCCTATGGATCTATGCTCGAACTTACCTGGAATGGCGCTAAGCCCCTTCAATTGCCTGACGGAACGGAACGAAAGTTTATTGACGATGGCGATACCGTAATTCTTAGAGGCATTTGTGAAAAGGATGGTGTACGAATTGGCTTTGGGGAGTGTAGGGGAAAAATTTTACCGGCTTATTAAAAATATGGGTATCTATAAAAACGACTTTTTGTCTACCTCATCCTTAATCCTTCTCCGAAACGAGAAGAGTAAACGGAGTTTTTAGAGATGCCCAAACACAACTTTCATGGTTCGTGTCCGCACGAACCATGATTGATTTATGTTTTCGGTTTGTGAGGATACAAACCGGTAGTAGTTTAGGACTTTAAGCCGATAATTACATTAAAATTTATCCCATGATCGTAGATCCTAAAGAAATTTCTGTTCCAAAAGTGCATGGTTACCTGCTGGGCGCAGTGGCTCCGCGTCCGATTGCGTTTGCCAGTACTGTGGATAAAGCAGGAAATGTAAATCTCAGTCCGTTTAGTTTTTTCAATTGCTTCGGGGCTAATCCTCCTATATTGGTTTTTTCACCTGCACGAAGAGGCCGGGATAATACCACCAAGCACACGTATGAAAATGTACTGGAAGTTCCTGAAGTGGTAATCAACATGGTCAACTATTCCATGGTGCAACAAACCTCATTGGCCAGTACGGAGTATCCAAAAGGTGTAAATGAATTTGTGAAGGCCGGATTTACCCAAGTGCCTTCCGTAAAAGTAAAACCACCACGTGCAGGGGAGTCGCCTGTAGCGTTTGAATGTAAGGTATTGCACGTTATACCTACCGGAGAGCAGGGTGCTGCGGGTAACCTGGTGATATGTGAAGTAGTACTCATGCACATCAAGGATGAGGTATTGGATGGGGAAGGAAAGATTGATCCTTTTAAAATGGACGCGGTCGCCAGAATGGGAAGCGACTGGTATTGTCGCGCCACGGGTGATAGCTTGTTTCGCTTGCCACAGCCCGGCAATAAAATTGGAATAGGTATTGATCAGCTACCTGAAAGTATTCGGTTGAGCACTATTTTAACAGGCAATGACTTGGCTATGTTGGCGAATGCGGAACAGATTCCGGATCCGGATGTTCACAACCTCACCCAGCATGAGCGTGAAGTACACAAACAAGGGAGAGAATCTATTGAGCACCTGGCTCACCAATACCTTAAAGTGGGAAGAGTTGCTGATGCATGGAAGATTTTATTGGCATAGTGTGTTTTGCCGACATCAACTGAAGTTAAACCATGATTTAAATTCGAAATGCTGCTAACCCCTGTACATCACCTCTTTTATTGCCTTTACCGTTTTCTCTATATTTGGTAAGATGGCTTGTATCAACGTTGGCGCGTAGGGCAGTGGTGCATCCGCATTCGTTATCCGTTGGATAGGAGCATCCAGGTAATCAAAGGCATGCTTTTGTATATGATAGGTTATTTCGGTGGAGATGGAAGCCAGTGGCCATGCTTCTTCCACAATAACCAAACGGTTTGTTTTCTTAACCGACTCAACAATGGTTGCATAATCGATAGGCCGAACACTGCGCAAGTCGATAACTTCAACGGAAATTCCTTCTTTCTCTAGTTCCTGTGCTGCAGCTAAGACTATTTTCATAAACTTACCGAAGGAAACAAGTGTAACATCGGTTCCTGCTCGCTTAATGTCCGCCTGACCGATGGGTATCAGATATTCTTCTTCCGGCACCTCACCTTTATCGCCATACATCAATTCCGATTCCATGAAAATCACAGGATCATTATCGCGTATAGCAGTCTTCAATAAGCCTTTGGCATCATACGGAGTGAACGGAACAATAACCTTTAATCCGGGGCAGTTGGCATACCAGTTTTCAAAATTTTGCGAGTGCTGTGCACCTAATTGTCCTGCATTACCGGTTGCGCCTCTGAAAACGATAGGAACATTATACTGTCCGCCCGACATGGAGTACATTTTGGCGGCTGAGTTGATAATCTGATCAATGGCGACCAGCGAGAAGTTGAAGGTCATGAACTCAACAATAGGACGCAAACCGTTCATAGCCGCTCCAATACCTACCCCTGTAAAGCCTAATTCTGCAATAGGTGTATCAATAACGCGCTCCGGACCGAACTCATCAAGCATTCCCTGGCTTACTTTATACGCGCCATTGTATTCAGCCACCTCTTCACCCATTAAGAATACACTGGGATCTCTGCGCATTTCTTCGCTCATGGCTTCACGTAATGCTTCGCGGTATTGTATTTCTCGCATAATGATTGTTGAACGGTTTTACCTGGTTATAAAGGAGATCGTAAAAATAATGCCTGAAGGGTGATTGACAAAATAAAAAAACCACCCTGACGGTACTGTCAGGGTGGTTTTAAAATCCAAGTTCTAATGAATTATTTCAACGCGTTTACGAACGCTTCAGAAGTAACCCATTTGCTGAATTCAAGGTCAGTCAAAGCAGCTGATTTCAATTCAGGATTAACTTTCACTGCATTGGTAAGGTTGCTCACCACACCATCAGCATTACCTAAACGGGCAGATGCTACAGCTGCTCCATAGTAAGCGTGTGCATGGTTGCTATCTAGCCTGGAGGCTTCACCAAATGAAGTTAAAGCATTCTGGTAGTCCTTATTAAGCACCTGAGCCAAACCCTTGTTGAATAAGTTGTCGGCAGTATTGGCAGCAGAAGACTCAGCGCTTACCGCTTCGCTATACTTTGCGATTACGATCGCGGCAGAACCTTTTACACCGTTTACACCGGCAGCGTTATCACCACGAAGACCACCGCTAAGCGCTTTGTTGGCGCTGTTGTAAGCTGCATAAGCGTTGCCTTTCATCATAGCAACAGAAGCCAGGTTGGCATTCACTTCCGGTGCATTGGCATTGATACGGGCAGCAAGATCAAGTTGAGCTTGTGCTTTATCTACCAATGAAGCAGCATTAGAAGGGTTTTCAATTGCCTGGGCAATGTAAGTAGCGGCTAAGTTATTATGAGCGTTCCAGTTGGTACCTTTCTTGGTAGCAGCTTCGTAGATCGAAGCTTTCTCTTCCAATGAAGGCGTAAGAGTTGCTGAGTACATCAATTCTTCGAAAGAAAGTGTATCAGCGCTTGTTTGACCGGTAGCGATTTGCTTGGAAAGTACAGCAATCTCTGCATCCGTCTTTTTATCTTTAATAGTTAAGATTTCAGTCTTGGCAGTTCTTAATTTAGGATAAACATCTTTGAAAACCTTTTTGTAAGTCTTCAATCTGGCCATTTGCTTCTCCTGGCTTTCGAATGTACCACCACCGTTGATGATGTTCAGGTATTCAGCCTTTTCTTCAGAAGTGATTCCATCAAAGGAAGCCAATGCAGCCTGGAATTCAGCCCATTCACGAACCACAGGCTTTATGATGAACTGAATTGAATCAGCCTTGCCTTTATAGTCATATTTCTTCATTTGCTGACGGTAGAATTTTTCTATGGCCGCAGCACGATCAGGAGAAAGTTTGCTGTTAACACGTTCGGCACCTTCAGGTGAGTGGGTACCGGTAATGGTTACTGTTTTGGTTACGTTCTTAGAAGCGATGAAGGCATCCAATTGCTGACCTTTTTCGCTCTTTACTTCAGAGGTACGAAGTACAGAACGGCCTTGTTCGAAAATGAAATCGGGAATCACAACAGGAATAATTTCCTCCTGGTTATTGTAGCCATGGCCCGTGTAGGACGCAAACGCAACGGGCTTAACAAGCTTAGAAGTTGTGATAACACCAACCGCAACGTCCATACGTGGAGTAGCTTTTATTTTAGTGCCTTTTGAAGCAACGCCTTCAACTTGCAACACACCAGACTTCATAGCAGGTGCGTAGGCGAAGTCGAATTTTTTGGTAACGTTAGGCTGCTCGGTGGAGCTGTTAGGATAATCTTCAGCTTTGAACTCGATGGGTGCAAGAGCAGATTCCTGATCACCATACTTATAAAAAGTGTTAACGGTGTAAACGGTACCCTTTTTCAACATTTTTACAGGTAGGTTTGCAGCCATGTCAAACTCAACAGTGTCCTTATGAACCTCTAATGGATTGGGGGTTACAGTAAGTTGCTGTTCTTTGGACATTTTAACCATCTGGGGTAGCGTACACCCAGCCAGGCTAAGGGCTCCTACAATCAAGAATGCGTAAACTAATTTTCTCATTGGATTTATAATTTGGTTGTTTTAAGCGAGTGGCAAATGTAGTCTTATATGATTTTTTTTGCAATTATAGTCATAAAATAAAGATTTTGGCCCTCGGTAAAGGTTTGGGGAACCCTATATTTGTAAAAGTGTTTAATGACTCGTTAAACGAACGATAAAACAGACGAAAGCCAATTTTTATGGGTAATATGGTTGAGAAACTTCAATTTTTTTTGGAAGCACACACTTTTGGGGTGTGTTCAAGACTAGGAGAAAAGTTTGGAATTGCCACTTCAAGCATACGTCTGTTCTTCATTTATGCCTCATTTATCACATTTGGTTCGCCTGTAATAATCTACCTGGCGCTTGCTTTTATTATGAATTTCAGGAAATCATTACGAAAAAGAAGCCCTATTTGGGACTTTTAACATCAATAATTTTCCTCCTTCGGAGATAAAATTCTACTACGATCAGTCCACCAAAAACATTCCGGGTACTATAGCGATAGTCTGTGCTGAGTAATTTTCGTTCCTGATGTGTGCTTCTAATTGGTTTAAGGAAGTGGATAAGTGCCTTTAAAACAGCTTTTCCATCCTTACCATGCCCCTCAAGGATGAATTTAAATGCCGCGATAACATCCAGGATCATACGTATCGGTAGTTTATACCATAGCTGAGCTGGCGGCAGGTGCTTGTAAATAAGGCTAAGTCCGTTTCGGAAATTATAATACGTTTTACGCGGATTTGTGCGGGGCAATGTGCCGGCACCAACATGAAAAACAGTGCACTCACCACAGTAATACACCCTTTTGTCCAGGCGCTGTATTTTCCAACATAGGTCAATTTCCTCCATGTGAGCAAAGAAGGTTTCGTCAAGGCCGCCTAACAAATGGTATATTTCTGATCGGATAACCAAACATGCACCGGAAGCCCAAAATACCTCACGGATATCGTTATACTGCCCTGAGTCTTTTTCTGTGTAATTGAAAATTCGTCCCCGGCAAAACGGATAGCCAAGGGTATCAATAAAGCCACCTCCAGCACCGGCATATTCAAAATGTTCTCTGGAGGCGTAGGATAGAATCTTTGGCTGTACAGCTGCAATTTCAGGATTGCCTTCTAAAAGGTTAATCATCGGCTCGAGCCATCCTGATGTCACCTCAATATCGGAGTTAAGTAATACGTAATAGGGTGTGCTGATTTTTTTAAGCGCCAGGTTATACCCACCACAGAAACCATAATTTCTATCCAACTGAATTATTTCTACGGAAGGAAAGTCCCTTTTTAGTATCGCTACGGATTGATCGGTTGATCCGTTATCGGCTACAATAATGGAAGCATGGTGTGTATGGCGTATAACGGATGGCAGAAATTGCTGAAGCAGCTTTTCACCATTAAAGTTTAATATGACTACGGAGATCTTGTTCAATGTGCAATATTAGCCCATCATTCCACTTAAGTCCATACCGGGAATATTAGGTAATAATCCTTCAGTACTTTTTCGGAGTTCTTCTTTAGCCAATACTTCAGCTTCTTCTGATGCTTTATTCACAGCCGCAACCACTAAATCCTGAACAATAATTTTATCCTCAACCTTTAACAGCGATGGATCAATATCGACAGCTAAAAGCTTTCGCTTTCCATTTACCGTTACCTTTACCAAGCCTCCGCCCGATTCGCCTGAGGCTGTAATTTTATCTAAGCTATCCTGTGCTTCTTTTATGCGGGCCTGCACTTCTTTCATTTTGCCCATCATTTTCATCATATCAAACATAAACAGGAATTTAATTTATGGTTAAAAACAAATCAGGATGCAATCTAACATTTTGCGCTATCTCTTTCGCAGCAGTACGACTGATCCGCTGCGGGTAAAGGAATTACCGGACAGGTCGGTTAAACGGGCAACAAAAGCATAGGTTCCTTCTGGCTGATCCTTGCCCCTGAACGTTCCATTCCAACCCATCTCCATATCGGTTGTAGAAAACAAAAGTTCTCCCCATCGGTTAAAAATCTGCATTTCAAATTGTGCAATAAATTGTCCGAATACCTGGAATACTTCATTTTCAACAGGTCCCTGTCCATCCGGGGTAAAGGCTGTCGGGTAATAGAGTTTTGGTTCCTTGACCAGCACAATTTCATTAGATATGGCTTGCCCCAGGCCAGCCTGGTTTGCATCAGCCTTGATGATATATCGATTGACTTGCTCATTGGGATCAATGTCGCTGTCTAGCAAAGTTGTAATTGCCGGCCCTACCGCAACAGATTGTAGCAGTTGACCCTGGCTGTTGTATTTCTCTATAACAAATTGGTTTACTCCCCCCGACCAGCCGGAGTAACTGCTCCAGGTAAGGGATGAAAAGTTTTCAGGCGTGAGGTTTCCACTCAAACGAATGGGACAAATATCAATACCAGTTAAAGCATTATTGTCACACATATCATAGTAGTTCACCTGATAGCAGAATTCATCTTCTGTTTGATAAGTATTATCGAAAAATTCAGGAACAGTTGATTTACCAATGAGCTGTAACGTGCCTGAACCTTGTTTTCTGAAGATGTTGTATTCTATAGGTTGAAAGGCTGGATCTTGCTGCCATTGAATATCAACGCTATTTAAAGCCACTTGTGCCGTTGCATCATTGATCGGGGTGGGAATGTCTGTAGAAAAAGCGGATACACACTTAATGAGCGAAATGCTCCTGCTGCCATTGGCATAGTTTGAAGTTAGTTGATAGCAGTATTCAGTTTTACATACAACGTTATTATCGATGAAGGAGATTGAAGGGGTAGATGCCAACAAAAGTCCATCGCGGCTAATTGAAAAATCAGAAACGCCTGTTGAATTGGTTATCCAATCCAGGTTGTTCTGATTGTTTTGGGCGACTGCATCAACATTATCGCTACAAATAATATTGGAATACACTGTAACATTATTGCAGGGATCGAACGCTCCTAATCGAATGCAATAGTAATTATCATCCGGTCTGATGTTACTCACGGTGGCCGTTGCAGTGTTGTAGATGTTTTGAGCGAGTTGAAATGCGGAATTATTGTTGGTAGCAATCTCAAGTCTGTACAAAACATTGGGTGCTGATGTAAAGTCAACACGGATAGTAGTTTCATTGATAACGTTCAGCTCATTGATGAACGGGGCAGGTAATACAGCAAGGGCTGTAACGGGCAATGTATTCGATCCACAATTATCATCTGCATTTACATCTTTACCCCGCACCGATATTGTTTTATTTCCGCTGGAGGCATAGGCATGGTTGCTGGTGGCCAGCGTTCCCTTAGGAACCTGCACTTCCGGGCTGCCGTCATTAAAATTAATGATATAAGCATCATAGCTTGTATCGGTTACCCGCACCTGCACCTGGTTTGCGGCACACGTAAATATGTCAAAGGCTGGAGGTGTGTTTGGTGTAACAACGATCTGGATATCATCAATACCCAGATTTTGATACAATACCCGGAGTAAATAGGTGCCCGGCTGTGTATACGTGTGCACGAATACATTCTGCTGCGGAGTGGTGCTATCCCCCCAATCTATATCACAAGGGTTTCCGCCTGTACAAAAACCGGTAGTGATCAAGTTGGGATTGGTTATGGTTACGGTTAACGGTGCGCAACCTTTTCGTTCATCAACAGAAAAGCGACCCAATCGGCTGACGTACTGCGCCTGAACCACTATAGGTAGCAAAAAGAACAGACTTACTGCAAGCCGGATAATCATGTAATGTTTAATTCGCGAATAAATCGTTCAGCGTTTACCAAATCATGGTGAAGTACACGATCCTCTTCTACAAACGGAACCTGCTGCCTGAAAGTATCCACCACCTTCTCAAGTTTAGACGATGATTTAGAGGGTCTTCGGAAATGCAGTGCTTGTGTAGCCACCACCAATTCGATCGCCAATATCGCATAGAGGTTATTAACAATTCTAAATGCCTTGGTAGCAGCATTGGCCCCCATGCTCACATGGTCTTCCTGCCCGTTAGAGGATACAATGGAATCCACTGACGCGGGTGTGCAGAGTTGCTTATTTTGGCTCACGAGTGAAGCGGCTGTATACTGGGGTATCATCATACCAGAGTTAATACCCGGATTAGCCACCAGGTAATTCGGTAAATCACGAGAACCTGAAATTAGTTGATACGTTCTTCGCTCCGAAATGCTTCCCAATTCGGCTAAGGCAATGGCCAGGTAATCGAGTGAAAGCGCTAAGGGCTGACCGTGAAAATTACCGCCTGAGATTATGGTATCCTCTTCAGGAAAAATATTTGGGTTATCCGTAACGCTATTAACTTCGGTGAGGATGATATTTGTTACATGATCAATCGCGTCCAGACTAGCTCCATGCACTTGGGGAATACACCGGAAAGAGTAGGGATCCTGCACATGCTTTTTCTTCTGGACAATTACATCACTTCCATCCAGCAATGACAGAACTTCAGCAGCAACTCTTATCTGACCCTTTTGGGGACGAATTTTATGAACACCGGGAAGGAAAGGCTCGATTCTTCCATCAAATGCATCCAGTGAAAGCGCACCAATCAGATTTGCCAATTTTAGTAGACGATGGGCATGCAGTGTACACCAGACCCCGTAAGCATTCATAAACTGGGTTCCGTTTAAAAGCGCCAATCCTTCTTTGGCTTTAAAGTGAATGGGCTCCCATGAAAACTTTTTATTGATTTCCTTTCCGGTAAATAGATTGTTCTGATGGTGAACCTCACCTTGCCCGATAAGGGTAAGTGCCAGATGTGCTAAAGGTGCCAGATCGCCCGAAGCGCCCAATGAACCCATCTCATAAATAACCGGGTAGACTTTATGGTTGAAATAGTCTGTTAAACGTTGAACCGTTTGCAACTGAACACCCGAATACCCATAGGAGAGCGACTGCACTTTCAGAAAGAGCATTATGCGAACGATTTCATCAGGGATTTCAGGGCCTGCACCACAGGCATGCGACTTCACTAAATTCTCCTGAAGTTTCTCAAGTTGATCGGGGGCGATGAAGGTGTTGTACAATGAGCCAAACCCTGTGTTGATGCCATAAATCGGATGGGTAGTGTTCTTTAATTTTTCATCCAGGTAATCACGGCACCGGTTAATTTTTTGTTTGGCTTCTTCCGATAAAGCAATTTCAATATCACTGAATGCTACGGTGATTAAATCATCAAGCGTGAGCTCACGGGAGGATATAGAATGTTTCTTTTTCAAATGGATTAGTATGCGAGTTTATGAATGATGTTATCGATGGTAAGTTTTTCCTGCTCACCATTTTCCATAGTCTTGATGGTGAGGTTTCCGCTCTTCATCTCCTCTTCACCAACTACCAGGCAAAAGGCAATCATTTTTTTGTTGGCATAATCCAACTGTTTTTTAAGTTTGGTAATGTCGGGATAGATTTCACTTTCAATTCCAGATGCCCGTAATTTGGTGAGCAGCGTTAAACCATAGGCGCGGGTCGATTCATCAAAGTGACACACCAGTACCTTCGATGAAGTTGTGGTTTCTTTCGGAAAAAGATTAAGTTCTTCCATCGCGTCATACAGACGATCAATACCAAAAGAAATCCCCACACCTGATAATTGTTCTTTTGAACCGAAGGCTTGTGTCAGGTTATCATATCGGCCGCCACCACTCACACTGCCGATGGCCACATTATTAATTTTCACTTCAAAGATGCAACCAGTGTAATAACTGAGTCCGCGGGCAAGGGCTATATCAAATTCTACCTCCTTATCGTTGGCATTAAATTTAGTGAGAAGATCAAAAACTTCTGTCAGTTCACGTGTGCCTTTTGTTCCAGTGCCTGACGCACTAAATCGTGTATTTAGTAAACTAAGTTTTTCTCGATTGCTTCCCTCGGTACCCAGCAATTCAACCAGGTTGTCGACCTGCTGGTTTGAAAATCCTTTTTCGTTTAATTCTTCCCTTACTTTATCGGCTCCAATTTTATCCAGTTTATCAATCGCCACAAAGAGGTCGGTTTCTTTTCCAACAACACCAATGGCCTCAGCAATTCCATTCAATACGTCCCGATGATTTATCTTAATCAAATAATCGTTTACCCCCAGTGAACCCAGCACCTCTTTAATCATCAGAATAATTTCGGCTTCGCATATCAGTGAATCCGTGCCCACCACATCCGCATCGCATTGATAGAATTCCCGGTATCGACCTTTTTGTGGACGATCAGCTCGCCACACGGGTTGGATCTGGTAACGTTTAAAGGGCAGCGTTATATCATGGCGGTTCATTACAACGTATCGTGCAAAGGGCACGGTGAGGTCATAGCGCAGGCCTTTTTCGGAAATTTCTGATGTTAATAGTTTCGAATTCTTAGCGTCTAGTTTGCCTTTATCAACATCCTTAAGAAAGTCTCCGCTGTTCAATATCTTAAACAGGAGTTGGTCGCCTTCATCTCCATACTTTCCCGTTAGGGTGGTGAGGTTTTCCATGGCCGGGGTCTCCAAAGGCTGAAATCCAAACTTTTGAAATATTGTGCGGATGGTGGTGAGAATAAACTGGCGCTTGGCCATTACAGAAGGCCCGAAATCACGTGTTCCTTTAGGTAAAGCAGGTTTTTCCATACAAGGGCAAAGCTAATACGATTGCGGAAAGCAAGGGTAATTACACTCATTTTTCACCTAAAACCACAATATCGCGACCTGTCTTTTGCCTATGTGCCGGAAAGCATTATTTTTGCGCTCCTTTTAACAATTAAAGTCATGGCAGTAACCCGTTTAAAGAGAAAGAACCGTAAGGATAAGTCGAAATCTGCGGTAAGACGTCAGAGCCTGAAAAATCAGAATTTTCAGCCTGTTATCAAAAACGTTGACATCGAGAAAATTAAGGAAGAGTTCAAGGCTAAGAAGGCCTGATTAATTCTTTGGTAATATTTCAAAGCCCTCGCCTGAAACCAGGTGGGGGCTTTTTATTTTTCTTCTACTGCATATTTTGGGTTACATATTGAAGTTGTAATTGATGAATTTTCAAATTATTTTGAGTCATCAATAACCACTATGAGCGACTTTTCAACCTGGTGGGAAGGCTTAAGTCTTTCCCTTAAAATCTACTGGGCACTAGCCATTCCTTTTACGTTATTTTTTGTATTGCAACTTATCCTGTCCTTTATGGGCGGTGATGTTCCGGATGATACACCTGATGCTGAGGTTGAGGCCGATACCGGTATAGCGTTTCAGTTCTTCACACTGAAAAACCTGGTGGCCTTCTTTTCTATTTTCGGATGGACTGGCATAGCCTGTATTGATTCGGGTTTCTCTGAAACAGTATCATTGATTATAGCCCTGGTGGCCGGATTGATTATGATGACTATCATGGCCTCTATTTTTTACTTTTTAGGAAAGGCTAATGCTGATGGTACTTTACGGATGAAGAACGCCTTAGGAGGAATTGGTGAAGTGTATCTTACCATCCATGGCAAACGAGGAGGAATTGGTAAGGTACAGATAAAAATTCAGGGTTCGCTTCGAACACTGGATGCCATAACTGATGATGAAGTTGATATTCCAACCGGAAAAGTTATCACGGTTACTCACGTGGTCAACGATTCTATTTTACTTGTAACTGCTAAATAATCCCTATTAATCAGATGAATGTTTTTGTATTGCCCATTGCCACATTAGCCGTATTGTTTGTTTTTGTGGTGCTTGTAACGTTTTTCAGACGCTACAAACGTTGTCCTTCCGATCGCATCCTTGTTGTGTATGGTAAAGTAGGCGGAGGCTCCGCCCGATGTATCCATGGTGGTGCTTCATTTATTTGGCCGGTATTCCAGGATTATGCCTTCATGGACTTAACACCGATTTCCATCGAAGTCAATCTAACCAATGCACTAAGCAAGCAGAATATCCGTGTTGATGTGCCTTCGCGTTTTACGGTAGGTATCTCCACCGAATCGGGCATTATGGAAAATGCAGCCGAGCGTTTGCTTGGATTGCAACGTCAGGATATTCACGCCCTGGCACATGATATCATTGTTGGCCAGATGCGTTTGGTGGTAGCCATGATGGATATTGAAGAAATCAACACCAACCGCGAACAGTTTTTGAGTAACGTATCCCATAACGTTGAGGCTGAGCTTAAGAAAATCGGGTTAAAGCTTATCAACGTAAACTTTACGGACATCCGCGATGAAAGCGGATATATTGAAGCGTTGGGAAAGGAAGCTGCCGCAAAAGCCATAAATGAAGCCAAGATTCGTGTGGCTGACCAGGAACGCTTAGGGGATATTGGGAAGACAGAAGCTGAGAAGGAACGCGATATTAAAGTTTCCGAAATGATCCGCGACCGCGATACGCAAGTTGCCGTTACGGTAAAGGATAAGGAAGTGTTGATTGCCGGTGCCAAACGTGATGAAGCCATTGGTAAAGTTGAAGCCGAACGGGATACCCGTATTAAATCGGCAGAAGCCAATGCGCTTGCCGTAAAGGGTGAGAACCAGTCTAAGATAGCTGTTGCAAACTCCGATGCTGAAAGGAGAGAACGGGAAGCGGAAGCCCTACGAAAAGCCATTGCATCTGAAAAAGTGCAATCTGCAAAGGCACTGGAAGAGGCCTATGTAGCAGAACAGCTTGCAGAAAAGGCACGTGCAGAACGTGAGCGTGCATCTCAAAATGCGAATATTGTTGTAGCTGCAGAAATTCAAAAACAAAAGGCCATTATTGAAGCACAGGCAGAAGCGGAGAAAGTCCGTGAACGGGCAAAAGGTGAAGCGGATGCTATCTTTTTGAAACGAGAGGCTGAGGCGCGGGGTATTTTTGAAATCCTGACTAAACAGGCGGATGGGTTAAAGCAAATCGTGAGTGCAGCTGGCAATAGTTCGAAGGATGCAGCCATGCTTATTATAGCCGATAAGTTGCCTGAGTTAGTTCGACTGCAAACAGAGGCTATCAAGAATATTCAAATTGATAAAGTTACCGTGTGGGATGGAGGTGTTTCAAAGGATGGAAAGACCTCTACGGCTAATTTTATTTCCGGAATGTATCAATCCGTACCTCCGTTGCATGAAGTTTTCAAAATGGCTGGATTGGATTTACCCGCATATCTTGGAACAGCCGAACAGCAAAAGGACAAACCTGAACAATCGGGAGATTTACCACCTCTGGATAAGAAAAAGTAATTTTCGAACCCGTTTCGGTTGTTATCGGAACGGGTTTTTTATTTCTTGCAGACCATAAAAAATCAATTTGCTCAATGGCTCAAGTGAACATCGTTTGTTGGAATGTCAATGGTATCCGTTCCATCATTAAAAAGGATTTTTTAAAAGATGTTAAAGCTATGGCCCCTGATATGCTTTGTCTGCAGGAAACCAAAGCCTCCGTAGAAGAAGTTAAAAAGGTGTTGGAATTGATGCCGGAGTATAAAGGTTATATTAATTCCTCGAAAGCCAGGCAGGGTTATTCCGGCACGGCTGTTTTAACTAAAACAGAACCCATGTCGGTGGCGTATGATATGGCCATTGAAGAACACGATCAGGAGGGTAGGGTAGTTGCTGCTGAGTTTCCGGATTTTTTTCTGGTTACGGTCTATACTCCAAATTCAGGAGAGGGGCTAAAACGTCTGGATTACAGGCAGAAATGGGATGATGAGTTTCGTAAGTATGTGGTTGGATTAAACCGCAGAAAGCCGGTGATCATTTGTGGTGATCTGAATGTAGCTCACCAACCTATTGATATTGCCCGTGCCAAGGAAAACTACAATAAATCAGCTGGCTATACACAACAGGAAATTGATGGCATTCAAAAATTACTGGATGCCGGTTTTGTCGATACGTTTCGTCATTTTCATCCTGAAGAAGTGAAGTATTCGTATTGGAACTATATGTTTAATGCCCGTGCCCGGAATGTGGGTTGGAGGATTGATTATTTTTTGGCGAGTAAATCTATGCTGGATAAAATAAAATCAGCCACCATTTACAATGAGTACTACGGGTCTGATCATTGTCCCGTGGGGTTATCGTTGGCGATTTAATTCAGGAAATACAGTACAAAAACCGCGAAGGATAACAATAAGAAAAGCTTCTGCACTCGCCTGTCGGCTTTTAAAGCAGACCATAGGGTTGCCAGTCCCAAGGTTAGAAAAAAGGAGAAATCCATAAAAAAGCGGAGCGCAGACTGATCATGAAATTGACCAAACGGAAGGTCAAAGTTTAATTCGAGCGAAGCGAAATGAAGAATGGAGAATAGGGCAATCATGAAGTGAATTACCGTGCAGCTTATACCCAGGTGTTTTGTTTGCATCAGTTTATTCGTTCAATGTCAGCCCCGAGCATTTTTAACCGACCATCAATATTCTGATAGCCGCGATCAATCTGGTCAATGCTGGAAATTTCACTTACTCCATTTGCGGAAAGCGCAGCGATTAACAAAGCCACACCCGCACGAATGTCAGGGGAAGCCATTTTTATACCCCGCAGCGGGTGTTTACGGTCTAAGCCAATTACGGTAGCACGATGTGGGTCATTCAAAATAATTTGTGCGCCCATATCAATTAGCTTATCCACAAAGAAGAGCCTACTTTCAAACATCTTCTGATGGATAAGTACAGTTCCTTTGGCTTGCGTAGCCACCACTAAAACAATACTGATCAAATCGGGAGTAAAGCCTGGCCAGGGTGCATCTGCAACGGTGAGTATGGAGCCATCAATAAAAGTTTCAATTTCATACTGTGTCTGCGATGGGATGTAGATATCATCACCTTTGAACTCCATTTTAATACCCAGTTTTTTAAATACATCGGGTATCATGCCCAGCATATCAATGCGGCAATTTTTAATGGTGATTTCCGATTGTGTCATGGCGGCCATTCCAATAAAACTGCCGATCTCAATCATGTCGGGTAGCAGTGTGTGCTCGGTACCGTTTAACTTTTCAACACCTTCAATGCTAATGAGGTTGGAACCGATCCCGCTGATTTTTGCCCCCATCCGGTTAAGCATGAGGCAAAGCTGTTGCAGGTATGGTTCACACGCAGCATTATAAAGGGTTGTTGTGCCTTTCGCCAATGCAGCCGCCATAATAATGTTGGCTGTACCGGTAACGGAAGCCTCATCCAACAACATGTATGTACCCTTTAACTGGCTGGCATCAATATGAAATAGTTGGTCGTTCGATTCGAAATTGAATTTTGCTCCCAGTTTTTGAAATCCGATAAAGTGTGTGTCCAATCTTCTTCTCCCGATTTTGTCGCCACCAGGTTTAGGAATATTGGCTTTACCGAATCGGGCCAATATAGGACCGAGCAACATTACAGACCCACGTAAAGCCGCAGCTTTTGTACGGTATTCGTTTGTCTCTAAAAATTTTGTGTTAACCGATGAGGCTGTGAAGCGATAGGAGTCGGTGCTTAGTTTCTCAACCTGGCAACCTAAATCACCTAACAGTTCAATTAATTTATTCACATCCCGAATATCAGGAATGTTATGAATGGTTACCGGTTGATCGGTGAGGAGTACGGCACAAATTATTTGTAATGCTTCATTCTTGGCGCCTTGTGGTGTGATCTCACCTTTTAATCTTTTGCCGCCTTTAATCCGGAAAACGCTCATGTATCAATTGACAGTTAACAATTGGGAATAATCAATTAACAATAATAAAAAATTTCTCTTGGCTATCCCACTACACGTCCAACTACTAATTGCTAACTGCAAATTGTTAAGTGACTTAGTCTCTACGTCTGCGATTCTTATTCTTGTTGAAAGGTTTCTGGTGACGGTGTTTGCCTCCCCCGTTATTACGATCACGCTCACGTTCACCTTGCACAGGCTGTAGTTTTTTCTTTTCGCGGTAAAGCATCTCGAACAAGTTTTCTTCGCGCACCTTGTCAATACTTAAGGTAAGTTTACCTTCTGACATGATTTTAATGTCGTTCAGAATAACCGAATCATCCAGGGTTTCTTTGTTCCAGGCACCATAGAAAGTTTTCATTAATTTACCGAGGTAGATAACAGCCTCTTCCTTTTCTGTCGGATCTTCTTTTTTGAGCGCTTCTTTTACCAGCTTTTCAATGTTCTTTCCGTAATGTTTAAACCGAACCTTGCTTTGTGGATAATCCACTTTCATAGGCTTTTTAAACAGCACTTCTGGCTCAGGTACCGGGTAAGGATTGTTTATGTCCAGGTTAAAATCGGCAATAATATAGAGGTCATCCCACAACCGCTGGGGGTTTTCGGGTTGATCTTTTAAGCTTGGGGTTAGCTGTTTAATGAGTTCAATCAGGGTTGCTGATAGTTCGGTGCGTTTGTCTTTATCTGGAATGCTCCGGATGTATTCAACAAGTTTTTGGACATTGCGGCCGTATTCTTTTAAAATGATGTGTGGTCTTGCGGTGTTGTATTCGCCTATCATGTAATTGGATTTAACTATGAGGAACCTTTAAAATCAGGTATTCTGCCTCAATTGTGTATTTTGAGTTTAGCAAAGCTAAGTAATAAGGTCTTCTCACCAAAATCGTCAAACAGTATTTTGGCTTTCCGGTCGGCCCCGGTTTCGTCCATTTTAGTAACGGTTCCATATCCAAATTTCGGATGCTCTACCTTCATCCCTTTCTGAAGTGTTGTTGTATCACTCGGGGCAAAGTCGCTTGGTGTTTTGTACGAAGTAACAGTTTTAGGTACCGGAGCGGAGGAAGTGGTTCGCTTAATTCCATTCACAAGCGACCGGGCATAACTGCCGGATGGCCGGGGAGACGATTCAAGGCCGCTGAATTTCGTGCTGACTTTGATATAGCGCTGATCCAGATCATCTAAAAATCTGCTGGGTTCACAATTCTTTAGTCTTCCGAACCGATAACGTGTAAGTGCATACGATACAAACAAACGCTTTTGTGCCCGGGTAATGGCCACGTAAAAAAGTCTTCGCTCTTCTTCCAGTTCAGCACGACTGCTGAGCATCATTTGTGAAGGGAATAAATCTTCCTCCAGGCCAACAATGTATACATACTTGAACTCAAGGCCCTTTGCCATGTGAATGGTCATCAGGGTAACCTTTTCAGGATCTTTATCCTTGTCTTCATCTTGACCGGTAATGAGCGATACATCTTGAAGGAAGGCGCTCAGTGATTTATCAGTTTTCTCCGGGTCGTCTACGTATTCTTTAATGGCGTTCAATAGTTCCTGAACGTTTTCATAACGACTTAATCCTTCTACGGTTTTATCTTCATATAATTCACGCAGTAAACCGGAGCCTTTAGATATTTCGAAGGCTGCATCATAGGCATCTTTTCTTTCAATCTCAATACTGAACCGTTTGATGAGTGTAACAAAACCATCAATGGCTCCGGCCGCGCGACCACCAATAAACGATGAGGCATTTTGTAATACTTCCCAAATTGAGATAGCATGGTCGTTTGCGGCTATAACAATCTTATCAATGGTAGTATCACCAATTCCCCGCTTGGGCAAATTAATGATTCTTCTGAACGAGGCTTCATCATTTTGATTTATCGCGAAACGTAAATAGGCCAGCAAGTCTTTTATTTCTTTGCGTTGATAAAAGGACAATCCACCAACGATTTTGTATTTGATATTCATCCTGCGCAACGCTTCTTCCATGGCCCGCGACTGGCTGTTGGTGCGGTACAGAATTACGAAGTCGCTGAACTTAAGCTGGTGCTGCATCTTTTCTTCAAAGATGGACGAAGCCACCAACCGCCCCTCCTCATTGTCGGAAACGGCTTTGATGAGCTCTACCAGATTACCATCTTCATTGGCTGTCCAGACGGTTTTGGGAAGCTGCGCACTGTTTTTTTTGATGACCGAGTTGGCAGCCTCTACAATAGTTTGCGTAGAGCGGTAATTCTGTTCCAGCTTAAAAACTTTCAGGTCTGGGTAGTCGCGCTCAAAGTTCAGGATGTTGGTAATATCCGCTCCGCGAAAAGCGTAAATACTTTGCGCATCGTCACCCACCACGCAAATGTTTTCCCACCGCGAACAAAGTTTTCGAATGATAAAATACTGGCACAGGTTGGTATCCTGAAACTCATCTACCAGTACATATTTGATTCGGTGTTGGTATTTGTTCAGTGCCTCCAGGTGTTCTTTAAAGAGCTTGTCGGTGTTGAACAGCAAATCGTCAAAATCCATAGCCCCTGATTTGAAACAACGCAAGGCATAGGTTTTATAAATACTGCCCATCTCCGGGCGCATGTTGGAAGCGTCATCACTTTTAAGTTCCGGATTGGTCAGGTACTCCTGCCAACTGATCAAACTGTTTTTGGCGGCTGAAATACGGTTATACACCAGGTTGGCTTTATAGGTAGCCTCATCCAGGCCAAGTTCTTTAACAATATTTTTTATCAGTGTTTTGGAGTCATCCGTGTCGTAAATGGTAAAGCTATTTGGATAGCCCAGTAAATGGGCTTCAGCGCGTAAAATACGGGCAAATACAGAGTGAAAGGTGCCCATCCAGAGGCTACGTGCTTCACTGCCTACAACGGTTTCTATCCGCTCGCGCATTTCTTTGGCGGCCTTGTTGGTAAACGTAAGGGCCATAATGCTGAACGGATCCACTTGCTTGTCGCGAATCAGGTGGGCTATGCGGTAGGTGAGTACGCGGGTTTTTCCTGAACCGGCCCCGGCAATAATCATGGTGGGGCCTTCTGTGTTGATTACTCCCTCACGTTGCGCTTCATTCAGTTGATCCAGGTAATCCATATCGGGGTGCAAATTAAGCTATCACGAGCATGAATGAAGTTTCGTTTTAGATTTTTTACTCCATGAATTGAAATAATTCTCCTTATCCGTATACTTTTGTAAAACCACTTTACGAATTGATTACTGCCGACTATTCTGTATTTGTTAATGATGGGTTTCTTATAACGGCAGCCGAGCCTTGGTTTAAAGTAAAAGTTCAACTCATCCAGCGGTATTTGCAGTCTTTTGTTACACACTGCGCTGAAAAATCAGATGAGATTATTGTGGTCGATTTATTTGCGGGTAGTGGATTGTATTCCTTAGGCTATCAAAAAGAATTGTTTCCGGGATCCTGCCTGGCTTCTCTCCAATCCGACTTGCCGATATCGAAATGGATATTTTGCGAGCGCGATGCGGAATCTGCGAAAGCGTTGAAAATCAGGGTGAATAAATATTTTAAGGGAAAGAATGTGCTGATTTTTGATGATGGTCTGGATAAACTCCCCGAAAAACTTCAATACTATGTTCCTCCATCGAAACGGGGTTACCGGGTAAGTGTTTTTTGTATTGTCGATCCGTTTGCCATTGATGTTCCTTTCGCCCTGCTGGATACCCTGCAGGGAATGGGTTTTAGCTTCATTATGCCTTTTACCTTCAGTCTTAACGACAGGCATAACTTCCGGTTTTATTTGAGTGAGCATCGCGAAAAGCTAAAGAAGTATTTGGGTGGCTATAAGGATATTGAGAAGCTGGATGATGTTAAAAGCAACCTGGAGTTTTACAAGCGAACGGTGCGGATGGTGCGTAACAATATGCTGGTGCTGGGTATGAACAGTTCGCTGGCTGTACAGCGGCTTGATTCCGGATTGATGGAACTGCCCATTTATTATGTGGGAATTTTTTCAAAACTATACCCTGCACGGATTATTCAACGCGAGGTGGAGGAGACGGTTCACAATCAGTTCACCTTGTTTGATGCGGTGTAATTCTTCTGAAAATCTGCTCCAGGGCCGCATGGCCCCGTATACTCATCCATCGCTGTGCCCAATCCGCGCGTGCCATCACCAGGACGAAGATTGGCCAAGGCGCTGTCTGAGCATACTGTAATAACTTTGTTTTTAATTAGTGTGTATAATTACGAACTATCATATTCAGATATAATGCCTTATGTTTATGCGCTTAATAAATACCTATGATTAAGGTTGGTGATATACTGGTTTCAGATGATATTAAGGAAAAGGAGTTTGTCTGCAATTTAGAAAAGTGCAAAGGCGCCTGTTGTGTGGAGGGCGACTATGGTGCACCCCTGGAAGATGACGAGCTTGAAATACTAAAAGATATTTACCCCCAGGTAAAACCCTACCTTACACCGGAAGGCATAAAAGCTATTGAAGAGCAGGGCACCCATGTGCTGGATGATGATGGTGATTTCTCAACACCTACCATTGGTGGAAAAGAATGTGCGTATGCGTTGTATGATGCAAAAGGTGTGTTGAAGTGCGGGATTGAACAAGCTTACTACGATGGTAAGGTATCCTGGAAGAAACCAATCTCCTGTCATTTATACCCGATTCGTATTACCAAAAAGAAAAACCTGGAAGCGGTGAATTACCACAAGTGGAGCATTTGTTCACCGGCTTGTGCACTGGGTAAGGAACTCCACGTTCCGCTCTATAAGTTTTTGAAAGAAGCCCTGGTGAGGAAATATGGACAGGCGTGGTATGACGAGCTGGTGGGTGAGATTGAGAAGAAGGAATAATCTTAAACTCCTTTAACTACCCTGAAACCTACCGAACGGTGCTGGAAACTCTGTGAAGGAGTAAAATTTCTTTTCACAGTGTATTACATAAAAAATTATTTAGGCTGTCTGGTTTAGGTGAAAACTTTCTGAAACTATAAATCTGATTTTCAATTTTTTTCTCAGTTCCATCTACACGACTAGTTTCATTTATGATAAAGGTAGTATCATTTAGAATCTTACCTGACTCTCTATAAACTAACAAAGGTCCATTTCCAGGATACCACATCTCAATAGTTATATCTTTCTCATCAACATTAAATACACCCCAAAAAAATTTGATTTTTCTAACCTTTTCAATGAATGCACTATCGTTGAATAATTTCTCCCTCTCTTTCAATTCACTCAGTGAGAACCCTCCAAAAGAATGAATTACACCATTTTGATACAGAAAAGAAGCAGCGGTATTTTCGCTATCTTCCAAGCTTGTGCTATAGTAATAACCATCTAGCCTAAGTGCATCATTGTTAACTGGCTTGCATTCCAAAGTCAATTCCTCATCAGGGCCGAGTAAATACTTACAACCGCTTAAGATCACGATAAGAATCAATATTAGTCTTGTCTTTAGCATCCAACTTTGAGGATTACGTGTTTGCTTAACCCTTGTTGGTGTTGTGGGCTAGACTGAGCACGGCTCATCAACAAGGATTTCATACTCAAATCTTTTTGTTTGAAGCCGATTTACTTCAAATCTGAAAAATCAAACGAAGTCTCTAAAAACTTGGTAGTGAATTTTCCAGACCTGAAAATGGCATTGTCCATCAGTTTAATGTGGAAGGGTATGGTAGTCTTAATACCTTCAATCACAAACTCCTGTAACGCACGCTTCATACGGGTGATCACCTCTTCCCGCGATTGACCGCTTACAATAAGCTTGGCAATCATCGAGTCATAGTTGGGCGGAATGGTATAGCCCGCGTACACATGGCTATCAATGCGCACACCATGCCCACCGGGCAGGTGAAGGTTGGTTATTTTTCCGGGTGAAGGCCGGAAACCATTGGCGGGATCTTCAGCATTAATACGACACTCCATAGAGAACAAATTCGGGTAATAATTATTTCCTGAGATGGGTACACCGGCCGCTACTTTTATCTGCTCTTTAATCAGGTCGTAATCGGTAACTTCTTCGGTAATGGGGTGCTCAACCTGAATACGGGTGTTCATTTCCATGAAATAAAACTTACCGTGCTTGTCTACCAAAAACTCTATGGTTCCTGCTCCTTCGTAATTAATCGCCTGGGCACCTTTAATGGCGGCTTCACCCATTTCTTCCCGCAATTCCTGGCTTAGAATAGGCGAGGGGGTTTCCTCCACCAACTTTTGATGCCTGCGCTGAATGGAGCAATCACGTTCGGAGAGGTGACATACCTTGCCGTACTGATCGCCTACAATTTGTATTTCAATGTGGCGGGGTTCTTCTACAAATTTCTCTAAGTACAAGCCATCGTTGCCAAAGGCTGCACCGGCTTCGCGCCTGGCATCATCCCATGCTTTTTGAAATTCAGTTTCATTGTTGATGATGCGCATACCCTTACCGCCACCACCTGCTGTTGCTTTTACAATTACAGGGTAACCAATTTCTTTTGCAAGTTTTACACCCTCTTCCATTGAGCCCAGTAATCCGTCCGAACCGGGAATGGTGGGAACACCAGCTTTTTTCATGGTATCCTTGGCCGTTGCCTTATCACCCATAGCTTCAATCATGGCCGGGGTTGGGCCGATAAATTTTATTCCGTATTCATGGCAAATGGCGGAAAACTCAGCGCGTTCTGAAAGAAATCCGTAGCCGGGGTGAATGGCATCGGCATTGGTAATTTCAGCAGCTGAAATTATGCGGGGAATATTTAAATAAGAATCTTTACTTGGTGCTGCACCAATACACACGGCCTCATCGGCAAACCGAACATGCAGACTTTCACGATCAGCTGTGGAATAAACAGCAACGGTTTTAATACCCATCTCGCGGCATGTGCGGATAATACGCAGGGCAATTTCTCCTCGGTTGGCAATTAAAATTTTTTTGAACATAGTTCTGATTTTAGATTTTTGATTTACGATTTAAGATTTTGATTTATACCCGAATGGCTTGATCCTGGTAAATCTAAAATCCCAAATCTAAAATCTTAAATGTGGCTTAATCTGGTTCTACAACAAAGAGTACCTGGTCGTATTCAACAGGCGATGCGTTCTCTACACTAACTTTTACGAGGGTACCGGAAACTTCTGATTCAATTTCGTTGAAGAGTTTCATGGCTTCAATAATACAAAGGGTTTGGCCTTTGCTCACTTTATCGCCTACGGAAACAAATACAGGTGAATCCGGAGTAGCTGAGCGGTAAAATGTACCGATCATGGGTGATTTAATTTCGATGGAATTTTTTCCAGACGGGGCTTCAACTGTGGGAGTTGGCTTGGCCTGCACCGGAGTTTGTGCAGCCTGTTGAACAGGTGCAGCAACTGATGTTTGCACCGGTGCAGCGACAACCGGAGCGGATGATTTTAACACTTTTTGATCAGGCTCACGCTTAATGTGAAGTTTTAGTTCACCGGTTTCAATGTTCACTTCATTTAAACCTGTTTTGGAAATGAAATCAATAAGATCTCGGATTTCAGATGTTTTCATGTTCGTGGATGTGTTGTTGGAAGTTGGCCCGGCCGGCTTCGTTCCATTTTTAGCTGATTTAGTTGCCTTGCTTTTAGCCATATTACACTTTTTATTTTACACGCTCAATATAGGCGCCTGTGTGGGTGTCAATTTTTACATTGTCACCGGTATTGATGAATAAAGGTACTCGGATTTCCACTCCATTTTCAAGTGTCGCTGCCTTTAATGTTCGTGTTGCGGTATCACCCTGCATACCGGGTTCAGTATATTGAATTTCCATAACCACACTGGGTGGAGCCTCAGCAGTGATGGGGGAGGTTCCGTTTTCAAAAGCAATCAGTAGGGTAACGCCTTCCTTTATATAATTGAACGAATCACCAAGAAGTCCTTTGTCGAGGTAAATCTGATCAAATGTTTCGTTGTCCATACACACCAGACTGTCTCCTTCCGGGTAGAGATATTGGTACTCTTTTGTTTCAACACGTAAAATCTCAATCTCATCACCTGGTCTGAATCTGTTCTCCAGAATTTTTGCGTTACGGATGTTTCGCATTTTAACCTGGTAAAAAGCTCTGAGGTTACCCGGTGTGCGGTGCTGAAGTTCTTCTATCTGAAGGATTTCGCCATTATACCGTACATAATTTCCCCTGCTTAAATCTGAAATTGTTGCCATGACTAACGTTTAAAAATCACAAATCTAAAGTGTTAAATTGAAAATCAATTGTAAGCCCATTTTACATAAATGGCTCCCCAGGTAAACCCTCCGCCAAAAGCTGCGAGTATAAGGTTGTCACCCTTTTTGAGTATCTTTTCATAATCCCAGAGAAGCAGGGGAATGGTACCGGCCGTTGTATTACCGTACTTTTCGATGTTCATCATTACTTTATCATCCGTAATATTCATGCGATTTGCTGTGGCATCAATAATTCGTTTGTTTGCCTGATGGGGAACCAGCCAGGCTACATCGTCACCCTTCAGGTTATTTCGTTCCATTACCTGGGCGGATATATCTGCCATGTTGGTAACGGCAAACTTAAATACAGCTGATCCTTCCTGGTATACGTAGTGCTGTTGCGCATCAATAGAAGCATGCGAAGCGGGTATGCGGCTACCTCCGGCCTTCATGTGCAGGTAATTGGCACCCGATCCGTCACTCTTGTGCAGGGAATCCATGATGCCTACTTCTTCACTGGTAGACTCTAATAATACGGCACCTGCTCCATCACCAAAAATGATACAGGTGGCACGGTCTTTATAATTAATGATGGATGACATTTTATCACCCCCGATAATAATTACTTTTTTATAGGTACCCGATTCGATAAACTTGGCACCCGTAGTAAGGGCGTAGATGAATCCCGAGCATGCCGCGCTGATGTCGTAACTGAAGGCATTGACAGCCCCAACCTGATCGGCAACTAAATTAGCCGTTGCCGGAAAGGGCATATCGGGTGTAACGGTAGCAAATATGATCAGGTCAATTGTTTTGGGATCCGTGTTTGTTTTAAGGAGCAGTTCTTTCACCGCTTTGGTGCCCATATAGGAGGTACCCAGTCCTTCGCCTTTTAAAATTCTTCGTTCTTTAATACCGGTACGGGATGTGATCCATTCATCGTTGGTATCCACCATGGTTTCCAGTTCCTGGTTGGTGAGGATGTAATCCGGTACATAACCGCCTACTCCTGTAATTGCTGCACGAATCTTTGACATAAAACATTGAGCCTTTTAGGCAATACGCACAAATCCTTAAAAAAAGAAAAAGCCCGATTTCCATCGAGCGTTTAATTTACAGCGATCAATACTTTTGAAGCATTCCGGCTTCAGCGCCAGCAATAATTTTAAAAGTATGACCAACTGGCATTATGCTAATACTTCTTTCTCCATCACCACTTTACCGTTGTAGTAAAGTTTACCTTCATGCCAGAAGGCACGATGTGGTAGGTGATGTTCACCAGTAGTTGGGCATACTACCAGCTCTTTGGCAAAAGCTTTGTAATGCGTTCTTCTTTTATCTCTTCTGGTTTTCGAGGTTTTTCGTTTTGGATTCGGCATAACTATTTGTTTTTATTCAAGTTCTTTAATTTATCCCAACGTGGGTCTGTTTCATCTTTTTTGTCTTCCGTTTCTGAAGAGTAAATAATCCCTTCTTCCGCTTCGTCATCCTGTTCAAAACGCGGATGAAGTTTCTTCATGGGCACTGCCAGGTTTATGAATTCGTACATAAACTGACCCAACTCCAGGCCAACCGTGTTGAAGTCAATAACGATGATTTCATCACTCACTTCACCTGGTTCATGCCCGAATTTGAAGATTATCTTCCTGTCGATGGCAATAGGATAATCAAACTCATCCAGGCTCCGGTCGCACACCAATTTTATAGACCCTTTTAAGTCAAAGTTGCCTTCAATAAACGTTTCGTGCTTATCCAGGCTAACCTGGGCCCTAATATCTCCTGATGAAACCAGATCGGCTCCATATTTCCTGAAGAATTCATCACCAAAATGGTAGTCAAAATGGTGAATTGTATTGCTTAGGCCCTGAATATTAACACGATACGCTTCCAAAGAACAACCCTCATCGGGTTTTAAAAATTAGTCGGCAAATTTAGGAGAATTAATCAGATTATAAAAGAATCGTCTAATTCCGGGCTTTTGGGCCATCCAAACTCCTGAGGGCTTATAGAAACCTTGACATCGCTTCTACCCTAAACTCCTCGCGCGTTTTGCGGCCATAGTGCTCCAGAAAATAGTCGATTACACCCTTCTTGAAACCTAGCTTTATAGCGATGCTTTTACAAAATAGGGTTTCGCTGTCAAAGATATTATGATCGGCAAAGACTAATTCTATGGTGGTAAAGAGGTAGTCAAATTTTTGTTCTTGCGAGAGCGCCCCCAGGGTGTCTATGGGTTCCGGATTTTTGATTAGCGCGGTAACGGATTCTTCCGGGAAATTTTTCTCTTTGGCAATTTTAAAAATCATTTCGCGTTCAGCTTTTGCAAAATGCTTATCAGCTTCCGCCAATTGGATTAAAATGTTTATCAGTTTTTTAGTAACGATGTCCATTAGTTCCGGTGTGTATCAAAGATAACAATAAAAACACCAAGATTGTTGAGGTGCTATTAAATGATTAAATAATTCAGCGAACCTAATTCTTTACTCTTTAGAAGGTTGTGTTCTTGCAACGGTTATATCTACTGCGGCATAGATCGCCTGTCGGATCGAACCTTCGTTAGCTAAATTTTTTCCGGCAATGGAGTAGGCAGTTCCATGATCGGGGGAGGTGCGAACAACCGGTAGGCCAGCGGTATAGTTGACCCCACTTTCAAAGGATAGTACTTTAAAAGGAATTAAACCCTGGTCGTGGTACATAGCCAGTACAGCATCGTATTTGGTATAATTGCCGGAAGCAAAAAATCCATCGGCTGGATAAGGCCCGGCAATGATTTTGCCTTTAGTTTTCCAATCCTGAATAAGCGGTTTTAAAATGGTGTCATCTTCTGTTCCAATAAGTCCACCATCACCCGCATGTGGATTCAATCCTAATACGGCAATTTTTGGTTTATTAATTCCAAAATCTTTCCGAAGACTTTGTTCCAGTATTTTTAATTTGGACTCTACGTGTTCGCGAGAAATATGGTTGGTGATTTCTTTTACGGGAACGTGTTCGGTAACTAATCCCACCCGTAGCGACTCACTCACCATCAGCATGACAAATTCCTTTTTATCAAAAAAATTGGCGAGGTATTCAGTATGTCCCCGATAGGGGAACTCATCACTATGGATGGTATTCTTATCGATGGGTGCAGTTACCAAGGCATCAATCAATCCATCTTTTAAATCCTGTGTAGCCTGTTTCAGCGCCAGCCACGCTGCCTTACCTGTTTCTTTAGAAGCCTTACCGGGTGTGATTTCGATAACATCTTCCCAGCAATTAACCACGTTGATGGTTTTGGGTACGTATTGGCCCCGGGTTTTTATTTGTCCGTAGTTAAAGTCTTCAAGGTTTAATTGTTTCTTATAAAATGAAAGTACCCGCGTTGAGCCATAGACTACTGGTGTAATAAGGTTGATGAGGCGGTTATCCTGCAGCGCCTTAATGACAACTTCTGGTCCGATGCCATTGAGATCGCCCAGGGTAATTCCAATACGGGGCTTGTGTTGCGTGTTCATGTGAGATTTAAAGTATGCTATTTACTTAAAATTACAGTTGGTTACAATGTTGACCAGTTCAGGCAAAGTTCATGTATATAAAATCTATATACTCATAGTGGCTTCGTATTTTTACCACAATGGCGGGTAAAACATCTTCTACAGTACGACCGAAGAAATCCTTAGGTCAGCATTTTCTGCACGATAAAAACATTGCGGAAAAAATTGTTACAGGATTAAAGTCCTTTGCTGCAAAGGAGCCGGTTTTAGAGGTTGGCCCAGGTATGGGGGTACTTACCCACATTTTACTCACGCAAGAAAATGTTAACCTTCAGGTCATCGAGATAGACCGGGATTCGGTGGCTTATTTGAAATCCAATTACACCCAACTAAAAGTAATTGAGGGTGATTTTCTTGAACTGGATTTGGCCACAGTGTTTCCAGGTAAATTTTCCATTATAGGAAACTTTCCGTACAACATATCCTCGCAAATACTTTTTAAAGTTTATGAGCATAAAAATCAGGTTTGGCAGGTAGTGGGCATGCTTCAAAAGGAAGTGGCCGATCGGATTGCCTCTCCCAGCGGAAACAAAACCTATGGAATACTGAGTGTTTTGCTTCAGGCCTATTACCGGATCGATTACCTGTTTAAGGTTCCTCCCGGTGTTTTTAATCCACCACCAAAAGTGATGTCGGCTGTCGTACGACTGGAGCGCAATGATCGCGTTTCATTGCCGTGCGATGAAGTCCTCTTTAAGCAGGTGGTTAAACAAGGCTTCAATAACCGCAGGAAAACCTTGCGTAACGCCTTAAAAAATTTAATTTTGCCCGCTTTTCAAACGCTGCCAGCGGGTAGTATGGCAGTATTTTTGGAGCACGAAATATTTAATAAGCGAGCAGAGCAATTATCGGTTGAGGATTTCATTTATCTTACTCAGCTAATCGAAAAAAGTCGTGGAGGAATTGATTCACTTTGAGTTAACGAAAGAGTTTGTTGATCGTTTTCAACAGTCGCTGGACGAGCGTGATCAGTCCTTTATACTGGAAAGCTTACAGGGCGTTAAGGCGGCTGATATTTCTGCCTTGCTTTATGAATTTAGTTCAGAAGAATCAAAATATGTCCTTGACCTTCTTCCTAATGAAATACAAGCTGAGATTATTATTGATCTGGACACCGATACCCGTATAAAGTTTTTAAAGATTTACCAGTCTGCTGAGTTGTCCCATATAGTCAACACGTTGCATTCCGATGACGTGGCGGACATTCTGAACGAATTGCCGGTAAAAACGCGTGAAGAAGTTCTTTCAGGTTTGGATGCTGAACTGCTGACACAGGTAACGGAACTGCTTCGGTATGAAGAGAACGTAGCTGGCGGGTTAATGGCCAAGGAGCTTATTAAAGTTCGTGAAAGCTGGACCGTTGTTCAATGTATTGATGAGGTACGTAAGCAAGCTGAAAATGTGGACAAGTTCTATGCCGTTTATGTGGTTGATGAAAAAGATGTATTGGTGGGGCGCGTCTCGTTGAAAGATCTTGTGTTGTCTGATGCCCGCAAAATAGTTTCTGATTTATGTGAGAAGGATATTGTTACCGTGGAGACCTACTTCTCTGATCTTGAAGTGGCAGATATCATGCGCAAATACGATCTTGAATCTGTGCCGGTAATCAATGTTCAAGGTCATTTAGTAGGAAGAATAACCATTGATGATGTGGTGGATGTGATAACCGAGCAGGCTGAGGAAGACAGGCAGTTAATGACCGGTATAAGTGAAGATGTAGAGGAAGATGATAGCGTGTGGAGAAATACGAGAGCCCGTTTGCCCTGGCTATTAATAGGCATTGTGGGGGGATTGATGAATGCCAAATTCATGGGGTTATTCGAAGCTGAACTGGCACGCATTACGGCTATTGCTTTTTTTACTCCCCTTATTCAAGCTACTGGTGGAAATGTCGGTATTCAGTCATCATCAGTTATTGTACAGAGTCTGGCCAATCCCGGTTTTGTTTACGATGGCTTATGGCAGCGATTGGCTAAGGTTTTTCTGGTGGCCATATTAAATGGTATTTTTTTATCAACCTTGGTGTATGGAGCCAATGTCTTGTTATTTAGTGAGTATCGTCTGTCTATGGTTGTTTCCATAGCGCTCATGAGTGTTGTGATTTTTGCATCATTTATTGGAACCATAACACCCCTCATTTTAAATCGGTTTGGGTTCAATCCCGCGCTTGCGTCAGGTCCTTTTATTACCACCACCAATGATTTACTCGGGCTTACTATTTATTTCTTCACCATTCATATGTTGCTTTAACTCGAATCGTAGGGCTGCTTAGGCATTCTTAATGCATAAGCAGGGTTAAGGATATGTAAGTTTTATCCGTATTTGTATAATCTTCACCTAATTTTCAGGTTATCATTTCTTAATTGTGTTCAAAATTTAGCTTTGGGTGAAGGTTTGGGTTTAGGAAATGCCCAGTAACAGTTTTGTGACGCGCAACCAAACCTATGTAATAAATACCAGGTATGCGATTGACTTTAACTCTCTTTAACGGGAATTTGATGTAGCTTTGGTACCTTGTTTATTTTTGATAATCCGATAAACGTAGATAATTTGTATTCACTTTATAACCATGCTTTTTCTTAAGAACAGGTTCAAGCGATTAGGAGAGACGTTCAATAACATAATTGAAAAGCCCCTCCTTACTTCAACCATCGTTTTGGTGGTAGTGGCAACGCTGGTCGTTGGACTTAGCCTACGGTATTATATAAACGATTTCGATAATTTCTGGGGCCAGGTTCTGGCCGAAGCTCACGGAATGATTTTCGATATTGCGGTGATCGGTATCTTGATTTTCTGGCTCAACCAAAACGGACAAATCCGGCAACGCATCAGGTTTTATAAAGATGAAATCGATGACTTTCGATTGTGGGAATCGGAAGAAGCCGCTTTTCGTACAGTAGGTAATATCAAGCGTTTAAACCGGCATAAAATTTTTGAACTTAATCTGGTAAACTGCTTTTTATCACGCACGAACCTCAATTATGCCAACCTTAGCGGATCAAATCTAAATTCTGCAAATATTTCTCAATCCTCGTTGATAGAAACAAACCTGGAAAACACCAGGTTGAACCAAACCAATTTTGAGAACTCAAACCTTAATCAGGCGAATCTTAACAGTGCATACGCGAGCGGTGCAAATTTTAAAGATGCTTTTCTTATAAAAGCTCAATTTGATAGTGCTTTTCTGATTAAATCAAATTTTAACAATGCATACCTGATGGAGGCAAACATGCAAAATAGCTACCTGATGGGAGCAGATTTTGAAAATGCAAGTTTGTATAAGGCTGATCTTCGCGGTGCAAAAGGATTAACTATTGAACAACTGGCAAAAGCAAAAACACTTTACCTGGCCATGTTTGATGATGAAATTTTTGACCAGGTTAAGATAAACCTACCGGAACTGGTAGGTGCATAAGCTTTTGCACAAATGATTTAAACCATTACCTTTGTCATGAAATAAAACAACGGTCTCTTTGCTGAGGCCGTTGTTTCTTTTTTTACTGCTTGTTGGATCTCAACGAAATTTTTATGAGTAAAAAAATATCGTACTACACCCGCGAAGGCTTGGATAAACTTAAGGCCGAATTGAGTGATCTTAAATCAAAAGGTCGTTCTGAAATTGCTAAGCAAATTGCAGAAGCACGAGATAAAGGCGACCTGAGTGAAAATGCTGAGTACGATGCTGCTAAAGATGCGCAGGGTCACCTGGAAGCAAAAATTGCCCACCTGGATGATCTGTTAGCCAATGCGCGTTTACTGGATGAAACTAATATAGATACCTCCAAGGTTTCCATATTGGCAAAAGTTACTATCAAGAATAAAAAGAATAATGTGTCCGTCACGTATACCCTTGTTTCTGAAGAAGAAGCTGATTTGAAAACTGGTAAAATTTCTACCATGTCACCTATTGGTAAGGGTTTATTGGGTAAAAAGAAGGGCGAGTCGGCCATTATCAAAACTCCGGCTGGTGATGTAGAATTTGAAATCACAAACATTACGGTGTAAACGGTATGCCAACAATTTTTACGCGTATCATTAATCGTGAAATTCTAGCGTACATTGTTGCAGAGGATGATCAATTTATAGCCTTCCTGGATATCATGCCGTTGGTGACCGGTCATACGCTTGTAGTTCCGAAGAAAGAAGTAGACTATATCTTTGATCTGGATGATAACACGCTAGCGGCACTTAATCTTTTTGCCAAGCGTGTAGCCAAAGCCATAAAAAAAGCAGTTCCCTGTAAGCGAATTGGAATTGCCGTAATTGGTTTAGAAGTTCCGCACACCCATGTGCATTTGGTACCGATGAATACCATGAGTGATTTAGATTTTACCCAGCCAAAACTAAAACCAACACAGGAAGAACTTTTAGCAGTTGCGGACAAAATCAGGAAGGCTTTTTAATCTTAATCAAGAAAATCAATATCTACATTCAATGGATAACGCATCAGGTAACTAATGGCTTGTTTAACAGTAAGGTCTTCAAAAAGAACTTTATATAATGTTGAGGTAATGGGAGCACGTAAATTATAATAGTCGGCACATTTTTTAACGATCTGTACAGCATTTACACCTTCGGCAATTTCATCCATACTTTCCAGAATTTCTTTCAGCGTCATTCCTTGGGCCAGTTTATAACCTACCTGAAAATTCCGGCTTAAGGTACTGTTACTGGTGGTCACTAAATCGCCTATGCCGGCAACACCTAAAAAAGCTTTTACGTTACCACCGAGTGCACGCCCCACATGAATCATTTCCACCACTCCACGACTGATGAGCAGACCTCGAGCATTTTCACCATACCCCATCCCGCTAAGTGCACCTGAGGCAATGGCAATAATATTTTTTAATACGCCCGCCAGTTCTACACCAATCAATTCATTGTTGCCATATACCTGAAAGCGGTCATTGCGCAGTAACTTTTTTCCCAGGCTGATTACTTCATTAAACGGACTGGCAATTACAGTTGCGGCCGGATGCCGGGCCGCGAGTTCTTTCGATAAATTTGGTCCGGCCAAACAACCTACACGCACCACCACACTTTCTTCGCGAATAACTTCGCTCATGGTTTTAACCTGGCTGCGATTGAGTTTCGAAATGGACTCTATGGTTTGTCCTCTCGGAAGCGTAATGTCAAGTCCTTTGGTACCATGGATTAAAATGTGATAGGGGTGAAGGTGAGGCGATAGCTTTTTCATCATGGAACGAAAGTGTGATGAAGGAACAATGGGAAAAATAACTTCACACTCACGCGCCAGTAATTGCAGATCGTTGATAGGCGTTACATTTTTATGCATGCTGTGCCCACGGTTTTCACGGGTTTGCACGATTCTTTTGATCACTTTTTCATCACGGGCATACAGTAAAACATTACGGTGCCGTGCCAGCAGGTTGGCTACCGCACTACCAAAGTTACCGGCACCAATTACGCCTACAGGTCGGGTGTCAGATAAATTTTTCGAGGTCATAGCCAACCATCCGGTTATGGTAATAGTAGAGCAGGTTGAGATCCTGGGTGATGATGTTGCCTTCTTTATTTTGAAGCAAGGGTCGTTTCAGATGAAAGATACCCACATTTTCAAGGCCGTGTTTAATTACCAAATCAATTTTTCCTTTCAAGTGTGTAGCGTGGTTAGCCTTATCTTCTTTTTTGAGTTGGTAAATTTTCTTTCGGATGCGTTTGCAAGTTTTTCTGAACTCAGCATAGTCGAGTACCAACTCTTCTTCGGGTAATCGCAGCAAACCAAACAAATCCAGTTTAGGATGTTTTTTTTGCCACATTTCAAACGCCACAAAAGCTATCAGATGGCTCGCGAAAATTCGGCTGATGCGATGATATTCGGTAACAATACGCTGGCTAAGCATACGCGTATATTCATTTTCCCGCTGGGCATCAACCGTAAGCTGCCCATTGGAAATAAAATAGTCTTCGGTATTGATTATACGGCCATGTACATCCAGGCTGTTTCCCTCATCATCCACATTATTACCCAGCACATCCAATGCCCGGCCAATGGATACGGAAATGTTAGACCCTTTCGTAAAAAACTTGATCATAAATTTCACCAGCCCCCAGCTACCATGCGGATCTTGCTCGGGCAGGTACCGATCTTGTCCTTTAGTAGAAAGATAATCATCAATAAGTTCCGGGGCCTCTAAAACAAAATGATAGTTAAGGGTAACCGGCACCACAAAAATTTTCTGGGGTTTTTCTCCTGGTGGTGTGTTCAGGTAAATATTCCGTTGTGCCTCTACGGTGGTGGAGAGTAATCCCAGTTTCAGCATTTTTTCGATCATGCCTGAACGGGAACGCGTTCCTCCAGGAAAGAACAAACTATGGGCGCCCCGTTGTATGGCAGTACCGGAATACATCTTCAGCGTTTCCAGGTAGGGCAAATTCTTTTTGCGTCTATCCACTTTATACGCCCCGAGGCTATTCATAAAATAGGCGAATATTTTCATATTGAAAAGATTCAACCCTGCACCATAAATAAAAGCCGGTAAACCTAAGGCATGTATAATCCACCCGATTAAAATAGAATCAAGATTACTGAAGTGCGTAGGCACCATAACAATAGTGCCCTTACGCGCGAGGCTGCGCAGTTGCTTTACTTTGCCCACAATCTGTATTTTATCGCGCAACGTGTACTGATTACGAAAGAAGCCTCCGAATTTTTTTACCCGTGAGGCGTTAAGTAATCTGGAGAACCAGAATTTTATCATCTCCCGTGCAAAGCGGTAGGAGCTGGGTTTAAAGTTCCCGGCTATTTCATCGGCATAGCGATGAACAATGGTGCTCAGGATTTCGTCTTCCTTTCGGTTATGTTCATCCAGTGGTTTGCCGCTAAGGTCAATCAATTCCTGCTTAATCTTCGACCAGAATTTACCTTCATCAGGCGGATCAACACGCCAGCGGTTACGCTTCATGCGTTGCTGTTCCCGGTAAACGGTGGCCTCCAGTTCTTCAATAAGTTGTTTGCGGGTAGGGCGCAGTTGCTTGATTCGCTCGGCAGATTTTTGCGCAACCTCTTCTATAAATTCCTTCCGGTTTCGGCTTAGCCGGTACACCGGCCAGTCGGGTATTCCTTCCAGA
>CAZQXC010000008.1:0-39142 GCA_964597075.1 uncultured Roseivirgaceae bacterium
AATTCCAACGATGAATGTTGCTATGAATAACTTTTTCATGATTTCTATTCGTTTTCTTAATTAAAAAGTAAGGGATACTGAAAATACAATGGATCGTGTACTCGGGTTATTGTAATAATCAATCCCTCTGGACGAACTTACCCCGGATACGTTTGTGTCAGGATCGTTACCCTCAAATTGAGTCCATAAGAAAAGGTTTCTGCCTGTAACGGAGAGATCAAGGTCTTTAATTGCAGATTTTAATAGCGGTCCAAATCGATACGAAAGTGTAATTTCTCGTAAGCGTGTCCAGGATCCATCCTCAACATACAATTCATGATTTCCACCAAAGAATGCACCCGGTCCGTTATACCAAGCCTGCGTTAGGGCCACGGGTCCTGCTCCGAAATTTTCAACGGCACCTCTGAAGGTAGTACCTGCAAGGATTACATTACCATCAAAGGTTAGCAGGTTTTGTGATGCGGTAACCTCCGCTCCGCTTGAACCCCACGTGCCATAATCGATAAGTGTGGATTTAGTTCCTGCAAAAATATCTGCCCCCTGGAAGGTCTCAAATAAAATGGATAGTGACAGCTTTTTATACGATACGGAACCAATTGCAGAACCTTGCCAATCAGGATTTGGATCACCAATAACGCCTTGTATTGGATCTCTACGAGGGAACCCATTGGCATCATATAAAATATTTCCTGAATCATCCCGAAGTGTTCGTGGTCCCCATAAAATACCATGTTGGTATCCAACAACAGCGCGGTTGTTTACACCGGCCAATCCTGTTTGAAGTGCAAATGATTCTGCACCAACGAGATCGGTAACTTCGTTCCTGTTTTTGAAAAACAGAAGCTTCACATCCACATTCCAGTCTGATGTGCGAATAAAGGTATATCCCGCTTCAAGCTCAATTCCATTATTTTTCATAGCAGCTGCATTCGAATACAGCTGATCATAGCCTCTTGATGTAGCCAATGGAAACCCGAGAAGAATATCCGTAGTCGTGTTTGAATAATACGTAGCGATAAAGGATAGTTTGTCCTCCAAAAACCGAAGTTCGATACCGGTTTCAAATTCCTTTTTTCGCTCGGGCCTCAGCGCTGGATTACCAACATTAGAGTTAGGCGCAAATGCGCCATTTCCATAAAGAGATGCCGTTAAACTTCCTCCGAGTTGATCATTGTAGTTTGGCGATACGTACTCAGGATCCGTAGAATAGCGAACAGGCTGTACACCTACTTCAGCATAAGAGAACCGTAACTTTCCAAAAGAAAGTGGTTTGATGTTAAGCACTTCAAGTTTACTAAACTGCCAGGAAAGTGACGCAGAGGGAAAAAGAAATGCCTTATCTGAATTTTCGCCAAGACTAGAAGCCCATTCTGACCGTAAGGTAGCATTAAGGAATAGCATGTTATAGGCCGAGAAATTGCCCGCTGTGTAAGCAGCTACCGTTCGCTCGCTGCCAAACGTTGAGGTTACCGTGCGGTTTTCGGGAGTTGCATTATCTATATCGAGAATACCATCATCTGCGTCTGTAAAGACAATAAAATTGGATATTCCCGCACCTTCTACTACGCGTTCCCTTTGATTGAAGTTAAAGCCTACTAAAATATCACCATCGAAATTGGAAGAAAAAGCTTTCGCGGCTTTTGCTATGTAATCCATGTTAACTATAGTGTTCGTAGCAAGTTCTTTGCTCATGTTTCCATTAACAAAAGTTGCAGCTGATCCGGGTGTAAAAAATTCATCTGTCCGGTCTGCATAATTATCAATGCCAATCCGGGCAATTAAGTCAAGCCATTTCACTGGTGTTACAGTCAGGTTCATACTGGCTATAAATCTGTCTACCGTATTCTCATTAAATTGCTCATTTATGGTCCATAGCGGATTATTAAACACTGCATTGGTAGTGGCGCCAAGGGGATTTCTGTAGGAACGGTGCCTATTTGGAATGGGAGCTGCTGTGCTGGAAGCGTAGTAGTCACCCCGGTAGCCGCTATTGTCAAAATCAACTGGCGTTCGTAGAAAACCTAAATACAAGCCGTTATTGCTAACCGAACGCCTGATGCGATTAGAATTGGTAGTCGTGTAATTAAATGACGAACTCAACTTTGCAATCTCATTCAATTTAAAATTAGCTTTTATAGAAGCTGTTGTTCTTCTGTAATCAGAATTACGAATAACACCTTGTTGGTTAAAATCGCTTATGCTTAGATAAACAGAGCTGTTGTTGTTTCCGGCAGATAAACTCAAGCTGTTCTCTACAAATCCTCCATTTTGAATGATCTGATCAAAATTTTGGTCATTGTATAGTTGACGCGAATTTTTGGAAAGAATGGGATAGTACGTTACTCCATTCTGATCAATAAAAAATGGCCCTGAAGTATTGACTTCATCAGGTTCCCCTGACCTCTCTGATATTTTATCCCCCCACGAGTAGTTGGTGTTCGTAGTGTAATTACCATTGGTGCCTTGCCCGAACTTGGTTTGGATGGGGTACTCTCGGTTTATTTGATCAACGGAGACAGTAGATTTAAAATTTACTTCCAATTTTTGATTAAGCTTCCCGCTTTTGGTGGTGATGTATAATACACCTCCCAACGCTTGTGTACCCCAAAGCGCTGCCGCAGAAGCTCCTTTCAACACTGAAATGCTTTCGATGTCGTTTGGATTGATATCGTTTAACCGGGATTGCTGTGTATAATTATTATTGTTACCGCGGGTATCATTACTAATGGGCACTCCGTCCAGGATAATTAAGGGTTGGGAATTACGCGCAAGTGAAGATATCCCACGGATCTGAATGAATGCTCCGGCTCCTGGATCACCCGAGCTTCGTGAAATCCTTACCCCGGATGATTTTCCGGACAATGAATTCAGCAATGATGTTTCCGCTGCCCCGGTTATCATTTCGCTTGACACATTTGAGGTAGCATACCCTAACTCATCACGAGCTACTTCGAAACCAAGTGCAGTTACGACAACCTCTCCAAGTTGAGTCACATCTTCAATCAACGTGACATCAATTACAGATTGCTGCCCTACCTTAACCTCCTGAGTTAAGTAGCCAATAAATGTAAATTGCAATATCGGATCATTACCCATTACGTTTATGGAATAGTTCCCATTTACATCGGTAACCGTTCCGTTGGTTGTTCCTTTTTCAATAATCGAAGCGCCAACCAATGGATTCTGGTTCTGATCAACTATGCGCCCTTTAACAGAACTTTGAGCAATTGCCTGACTACAGAAAAGAGTCAGCAAGAGAAAAATATGGGTACATATTCCTTTCATATAATTTTGATTTTTAACTGGTAAAGTGAATTAGATTTTGTCATTTAAACCGTTTGCGGAATAATATTCGTGCAATCGTAATGAATAAAATTTGATAAATTGAAGCTTTAATAAATTATATGCCTTTTTACCGATTTTCAACGCAATTCAACGGTCAAGTAATTAATATTCAATACTTTAGCTAAAATGGAAAATTTATATCAAGAATTTATTTCCAGGCTAAAACAACTTTATGGAACCTTTAATGAGGTGCACAAGAAGTTTGAAAAAGCACCTAACTCAGAAATCTCTCGAGATCTGGGGTATAGTGATGCCCAATTCTCCAGATTAATACATGGGAATGCCACCGAAGGCGAATACCAAAGAGCAAATCAAAATGCAGAACGGATTCTTAAGTTGATTGCTTACGAAGAGAAATTTGCTAAAGGCACTTTAAATCCTAAGAGTGGCCAGATACCTCTAATGCGAAAGGCTATATTTTTCATTACTGGAATGATCGCTGGCGGTTTAATTCTATACTTAAGTTTGTTCACTTTTAAGGAAGAGGTTCTGCAAAAGTCCCGTTATGATATGTTACGATGGACGTTTGAGTCTAATTTCATAAAACCGTACAAAGGTTTACGTGAACTTCCGGCTGATTGTAATTATGAATGCTATAAATATCAAGGTCGATGGGAACTTAAAAATGAATATAAACTTCCCTTTCTTAGAGAAAGTAGTGGATTTCATTACTTGGCCAAATCGGTTACATCCTATATTCGGTGTGCTCCTGAAAAGAATCTTGAAGGTAAAAGAATGCAAGGTTATGAATATCAAGAACATGAAATATGGTATGATATTTTAGAACGACCTATAAGCATGTTCATTCAGGAGGATGGAGAGCCGCTTTCGTCTTATGAAAAATTGATCTTTTCAGAATCTGATGAATTCGTGAAGATAGGAACCATTCATTCTTATTATACCAATGATTTCGACATAGATACTACCTTTATTTACCGACATGGCCAGGACGTAGGGAGAGATATTGAGTTTGTAACGGACGAGGAATTGGCAGAGTCGATAAGCGACAGATTACTATTTGAAAAAATCAAAAGAGAAATGGTTCAGATTGTGCAGGATCCATTAAAGGATTTTTCACGACCTAGTCAATGTGAACCAGCGGTTAAGACTCGCGCAGATTTTCACACCGTTTCAAATGGAGATGAAATGGCTTTTCATTGCAAGATGTCAACCGCTGGAAGATTTACAATAAACTATACAAAGACATATGTTCTGAAGGACCAGTTTATCAAGGATAGGTGCATACCATGAATAGAACAATAGAAGCGAATGGGTTTTTATTACTGTAATGTAAAACAGCAGCATCATGAACAATTACCCCAGTATTTTTAATGACGTGATTGGCCCGGTAATGCGCGGTCCGAGCAGTTCGCATTGTGCAGCCTCGCTGCGCATTGGCCGCATGTGTCTCGATTTGATGGATAAGGACATCAAAGAAGTATTGATTGAGTTCGATCCCAACGGGTCTTTAGCTACCACTCACAAAGGCCAGGGCTCTGACATGGGCTTGTTCAGCGGATTACTGGGTTGGGAAGCCTATGACGAACGCCTGCCTGACTATTTACATGCCATCGATGCAGCCGGAATCAAAATAGATATTCTCATCCATCCTATCGGGGCAACACATCCCAATACCTATCAAATCACATTAAAAAATCATACGGAAACACACCAGGTGATTGCACTTTCTACCGGAGGAGGTATGATTCAGGTAATCTCTATAGATGGTGCATCTGTTAGCATGGCCGGAGATTATTTTGAAACATTGATCTATGTTAAATCGGCAGATCGTGTACTTGAATTTCTGAAACGTACTGTTACGTATGATGATTTGGAAGTACACCAGGGCGATTCCCTTTTTATTGAATTGAAATCAGCTGCTTTCGTAAGCGAAAGTATACTCGCTGATCTGAAAAGTTTTGATGATTTCTTGTCCATCAAACAAATAAATCCTGTCCTCCCGGTATTGGCGCGTAAAGATCTACGTGTACCCTTCATCACCTGCGAGGAGATGCTTCACTACAATGAAGAAAAGAACCTTACCCTATGGGAGTTGGCCGTTCATTACGAGGCGCAGCGTGGTAATATTTCGCACCGCGAAGTATTTGAAAAAATGCGCAGTATTGTTCACATTATGCAGAATGCCATTGACCTTGGCTTAAAAGGTACAAGCTACAGTGACCGCATTCTTGGTCCGCAATCATTAAGCTATAAAAAGAAACTTGAAGCTGGCGAATTGGTAGAGGGCGATGTGTTGAATCGCGTGGTAATGTACACTTCGGCCATGATGGAGGTGAAAAGTTCCATGGGCGTAATTGTGGCTGCACCTACAGCCGGCTCTTGTGGCGCTTTGCCGGGGGCCTTGATCGGCACGGCAAGCGCGTTGAAAATTAAAGAGGATGATTTGGTAAAAGCCATGTTGGCTGCTGGTATAATTGGCGTTTTCATTGCTGCACATGCCACCTTTGCAGCCGAAGTAGGCGGATGTATGGCAGAATGTGGATCCGGATCAGGCATGGCTGCTGCAGGTATAGTTGAATTGAAGAAGGGCACATTGGAACAATCACTCGCGGCAGCATCACTCACCCTGCAATCGTCTCTCGGAATGGTATGCGACATGATTGCCGACCGGGTTGAAGCGCCTTGTCTTAACCGCAATGTGATGGCCGCCTCTACGGCCATTTCATGTGCCAACATGGCCCTGGCCGATTATAATCCGCTCATTCCACTTGATGAAGTGATTGAAACCATGAAAAAGGTTGGTGATGCCATACCCAATACACTACGCTGCACCGGTCTGGGCGGACTTGCCATTACAAAGACTGCCAAAAAAATTGAGGCCATGTTGAATAATCAGGAGCCTGTACAAGAAAAGAAATTTTTTAAAGTGTGTTGATGTAATTCAGTTCAGATTATTTTTTTCTACTTAAAGTAGCATCCATCAATACCCAGCTGTCAGGATCAAGCACAACCTGATCAACCACAGCATCGACAGGAATGGTAAACATATTTTCCTTTGCATTAAGCTGTAATGTCTTGATAAGCGGTTTATCTTTTCCACTATGAAGAGCTACCTGAATGGGCATCTTAAAAATATTACCTTCTGTTTGAACCTGATCAAGCGTAATCTTCACTTCCTTCCTTTTGCCGTTGTATTGCCACGATCCGTTGATTTGCAATGCGCCAGGCTTGTACAACCATTGCTCAAAGAAATCTTTTAAATCCATTCCGGATGTTTCTTCCATTTCCCTTCTGAAGTCGGCAGTTGTGGCGCTGCCATTCATGTATTTTGCATAGTAGGATTGAATACCTTTCCAAAAATTTTCTGTGCCCACAACTCCACGCAACATGTGTAATATCCAACTCCCTTTTTGATAGGTGTGCGAACTAGTAACCTGCTCCATATCCTGCAAGTTATCGTGCACAATGCGGTAGTTGGGATTCTTTAAATGAAATGCATCTACACGTTTCTTGCTATCGGCCAGGCCACGCAGAAAAGCATCGCGGCCATAAGCATGTTCAATAAACAGCAAGGTGAAATAGGTAGCGAATCCTTCGCTTAGCCAAATATCATCCCAGTCGTATTCGGTAACAGAATTACCAAACCATTGATGTGCGATCTCATGAATGACCACATTGCGCCAACGTTCATTTCTATCACCAACCACGGAGTTTTCACTGTACAGTATTGCAGAAGCAGCCTCCATCCCTCCGCTCACACTATTTGATTGAATGTTGGCCAGTCGCTCATAAACAAAATGCCCAACATAATTGCTATAAAATTCAAGCACCTGTTTCGTTGGTTCGGCAAAATCATAAAATCCGGCATCACGATCCTGGTAATACACCCAGGTTTCAATAGACTTATGATCGAATTTATCAACGTATTGTACGGCAAATCTTGCTACACCCAGCACATACAGCCAAGAGGCAATGGGAACGGATTGCTTCCAGTGCGTCAGTCGCATGCCTTCAGGTAAATCCGTTTCTTCAATCTTTAATCCGTTGGATACCACCTGATAATGTGCGGGAGCCGTAACAATAAATTCACACATGGCTTTGTCGTAGGGATGGTCAACCATGGGCAACCAGTTTCTTCCTTTGTCGGGCCAGTTATCACTGAAGAAAGTGCGGTCACCATATTTGTTGTTGGCAATTTTCAGACCGGTGGCTGGCATTCCGAAATACGTAATTGTATAGGCGGTTCGTTGGTTGATTTGTGAAGGTGAGGACAGTTTTATTTTTAACTCCGCTCCTTCATGGGTAAAGCCCAAAGCTTTACCAGCGGATTCAACCTTGCTCACGGTCATGCCCTTGTTACTTAATGCAGCAGATGCTTTCACAAGATCGAGTCTAAGAATTTCTACTCCCTCACCTAAGTAACGGACATCAACAGTAGCTTCGCATTTGATTTCATCAGTATCATCAGACAACACAATTCGAAATGTGTAATTAAGTACATCTATTTTCGGATTTTTAGGATAGGTATCAGCAAAAGAAGTGGAAGTGAAAAGCATCACCCATGTGATGATGCACAGTACAACATACTTAATCATATTGGAATCGTTTGATTTCTATTTCTTAAATGGAAGTTCAACAGCGGGACGAAATTCAATCAGGCCTTTCTCTTTAATCGTGTGCTCCACATCCTCTATGCTGGAAGGTACAAAGGCGCTTAGGTTTTCAACACCATTTTCTGTTACCACCGCCATATCTTCAATGCGTATGTACAGGCGCTCCTCATGAATCCAGATCATGGGATCGATCGTAAAGACCATACCGGCTTGTAAGGGTATACCATGCACACGACCCACATCGTGTACGGCCATGCCGACAGGATGCTGAAAATGTCCGCGAAATGTTAACCCTTCCTCAACCGCCTTCAGGTGTGCAGGTTTTACAAACTTCTTACCCACAAGGTATTGTTTCATGTCAGCTGCAGCTTTGTCGAGCACTTCATTTGAAGTAACACCCGGCTTGATGTATTTAAAGAGAGCATCGCGGTATGCTACAATAAAATTATACAGTTCCTTCTGTTCGCGGGTAAACTTTCCGTTCACCGGCCAGATGCGGGTAACATCGCTGGTGTAATAATGGTAATCAGGTGCAAAATCCATAAGCACCAGGTCACCATCTTTGAGCACCTCGGTTTTACGAAAGTAATGTCCCATATAGGCATTTGTACCTCCCCCGATAATTGACGCGTAACCATCACCACGCGCGCCCTGCAAATGGAAAACATATTTGGCCGCTGCATCCAATTGATATTCATACACACCCGGTTGAGTTGAACGCATCGCTTCAATGATTCCCAATCCGGCAATTTGTGTGGCTTTACGGATTAGTTCAATTTCCTTTGCACTTTTAATCACCCGCATGGCATCGAGGATGGGTGACAGATCACGAATTTCAAATTGTGGAAAACGCTCGTTAAGTTTTTGGATAAACAATGCTTCACGCGCAGGTTCTCCGTCCCATGGATCAGCCGCAGCACGAGCTTGTGCGTATAGGTTTTCATCGCGACTGTCATTTCCATTTTCTGCAGGACTGAATTCGGTATAGAGTATGGGTGCCGGTGGACGAATCAACCCGGTGCGTACCAGATCTGCAGAAAGAAACTCAATAGCTTTAGCATGATGAACACCTGTCAGTTGTTTGATCAGTTCACTATCTTCCGCAGACAGTACTTTGCCCTCGTTATTTTCCCTGCCTTCATCGCGGTGCGGAAGATAAAGTGTTGTCTGCCGGGTTCTCCCATTTAGCAACAGGTAGGCGTGTGCCGATTCTACACCAGTTAGGTAATAGAAAGTATTCGATTGACGGAATACACTGAACCCCGGCAATCCGCTAGCCCCTTGAACAAGTGCGATGGCATTGCTGCCTATAGACTCCATGATTCGCGATCTGCGCTGGGCAAATTCTTCTTTTGAAAAATCGCTTTGGTAGTGATGGCGGTCTTGTGCACGTACAGAACAAAAAAGAGCTGGAAGAATAAAAATGAGTATGATGAAACGTTTCATAAGCATAAAGGAGTTAACGCATTTCGCGAATAAATATAGGAAACAACCAGTGAAAGTTTGTTAGTACAACATCCCTCCTGCCGCGGCCCTTACTTCGGCACCCTTCTATAAAAAAATTTACAATAGCATATTAGCAATTGAAGTCTTTATTTAAAAGGTACAGATGAGTTCCACTTCTCCACTCAAACAACGTCTGTACCAGATGGTGTACTACTTCCAGAAAATAAATTTCTAATACTTTACATGCAGCACCTTTAGGTAGTGATTAAGCTTACCCTATTCACTTATTCCTTCAATTCACTTTTCTATTTGGCGTATATGGAGCTCCTGCTTTTTCCAGCCTTATTTCGAAATCATCCAACCGATCATAAAAGGTGGAAGCATTCTGTAAATAGTGTTCAAACTCAATTTGAGCAATTTCAATACTCCGTCTATAGGTGGCGGTCGGGGGCTCTGAAGTACTCCAATGCCCATAAATCACAGATCCTACCCTATTTATTATGGAAGGAGTTGTGGACTCATCCTTGCTTTGAAGTAATCCGTCACCCAGCAAGGTTGTCCTCAGGTTAAATAAAGCTGTATTGAGCGCTGTCCATTCTGCAAATAGATCAGGTGATGCTTTGGGTGTTTTTGTTAATGCAGCTTTAATAAAACGAAGCTTATCTCCTGCCTCAGTCAATTGCCTGGCCGCACTTGAAGTCCTTATGGAAAGCGCAGCGGTTTGTTTTTTGAAAGCTGCCATCTCCTCGTAGTTGGCATCGGTTGGATGTACTGGTTTTACCATGAATGCTTGTGCTTTTCCTTGTTGCTTTAATTTTCCGTTATTCATCACATAAAGCTCCACACTGTATTTTCCAGGGGCTACCAAAGGTCCTTGAGGATCACTTACCCAAGGTGGTTGAAAAGCGGGAACGGTTAGATTGATTGGGTTGGGAGGAGGAAGTCTCAAATCCCAACTTGCCCGATGCAATCCTGCTTTGGCTGCTCCTTCGATCCAACGAATGGGCTCTCCATTTTTATCCCGTACCAAAAGCATTACATTAGGCTCCTCTTCAATGGCCTCCCGTCTCAGTTGATCCCAACCCGGAAAAGGAATGGTACTTTTCTGTTCATTCAGCACTTTTTCACTTTCCCTACGCTGCGCTTTTTCTGTTTTTGGAAGTTCCTTTAGGTAATAGGTGAACACTGCCCCGAAGGGTGGGTTATCACTGACAAAACTGTCTGAACCTTGAGAAGGCATCCCTTTTGCCTGGAAAGGTACACTGGGAACATACCACCAGGCATCTCTTACTGGCAATACCCTATTTGAATTTGCATTAGCCAAGTTGTTGATCTCCCGTAAAGGCGAGTAATCATCCAGGATATAAATTCCCCGTCCAAAGCTGGCGCCAACCAAGTCATTGTCTCTTGCGTGAAGCGCTAAATCCCGAAACGGAATGGTTGGTACACCTGCATGCAACTTTGTCCAATTGATACCTTTATTCACCGAAAAATATATACCATACTCTGCCCCGATAAACAGTAAATTTTCATCTACATGATCCTGCTTGATCACCCAGACAATCGTTTTTGCTGGAAGATCTCCTGTGATGGGGCGCCAGGTTTTCCCTTTATCGGTACTGATGAAAATGTAAGAGGAATAGTCGCCCAATTGATGTCCATCGGCAACGGCAAATACCGTATTGACTTCATGGGAAGAGACCTCGATAGTATTGATGGATGTCAATGCGGGTACCTTGGGAAGGTTTCCACATTTCCTCCAATTCTTACCATCGTCTTCGCTTACATATATCAATCCATCATCAGAGCCTGTATAAAGTAATCCTGCTTGTAAGGGAGATTCAGAAAGCGTGGTCAAGGTGGCAAATTTTGACATCGCTCCATTGTCATACAATGCATCAATACCCGGTACACGGTCCATCATCTCCAGTTCATACCTGCTGACATTGGTAGTTAGGTCCCCGCTGATGGTCGTCCATGAATGGCCACGATCGGTGCTTTTCCAAACCCTTTGTGATCCAACATAAAGGGTTTTATGATCATGGTGGCTTACTTGTATAGGACTGTCCCAGTTCCAGCGTTCTGCTGGTTCACCTGGGCCGGGTTGTGGCTGAATATTCAATACCTCACCAGTGCTTCTGTTGTGTCGGTGTAATAGACCCTGCTGAATTTCCATATACACAATATTGGGATCTTTGGGATCGAAAGCGACATCATAGCCATCGGCCCCCAAGGGAACATACCAGTCCTGATTGCGTATGCCTTCAATATTGGTGGTCCTAGCTGGACCTAATAATGTCCCAAGATCTTGTGCCCCTGCCACCACATTATAAAATGGCTCAGCATGATCGATCCCCACCTTATAAAATTGGGAGACCGGCAGATTCGGGAAGTGACGCCAGGTAACTCCGTCATCAAAAGTTTCATACAGTCCTCCATCCGTTCCCACGATCAAATGCTTTCCATTCGCAGGATCAATCCATAGGGCGTGGTTGTCACTATGTTTCGCGCTTCCGGTTTCCCCATAATCGAAGGTCTTGCCTCCATCACGGGTTACATGTATAAACACATCCATCTGGTAAACCAGATCAGGATTGGTGGGCGAAGCTTCTATTTCCTGGTAGTAGTGCGGTCCGGTTCCTCCTGAAATATAACTATTCCGTTTTTCCCAACTTTCCCCCTTATCGGTAGACCTATAAAATCCCTTATTGGCATTGTCGGCTTCTATGGTAGCATACACGATTTGGGGATCGGCAGGCGTTACCGCCAATCCTATTTTTCCCATGTCGCCTTGAGGTAAACCTTCTTTTATTTGTCTCCAGCTTTCGCCACCATCTGTGGATTTAAAAATACCTGACTTAGGTCCACCAGCAAGAAGCGCCCATGTTTTTCTCCTGCGTTGATAAGCTGCAGCGTATAGGATATCAGGATTGGCAGGATCAAATTCTACATCCGTGACGCCCGTATCTTGATCAATTTTAAGTACCAGGGTCCAGGTTCTGCCTCCATCGTTAGTTTTGTATATTCCACGCTCACCTCCTGATGACCACAATGGGCCTTCGGCTGCTACATAGACTACCTGAGAGTTTCGTGGGTCGATTAAAATTCTTCCGATATGCTCTGAATTTTTCAGTCCCATCGGTTGCCAGGTGGCACCTCCATCCATGCTTTTATAGACACCATCTCCCCAACCTACATGACGACCACTCACATTCTCGCCTGTACCTACCCAGACTACTTCCGGATTGTTTGGATCTAAGGCTACCGTACCAATAGAATAAGAGGATTGCGCATCGAATATCGGTGTCCAGGTTGTTCCGCTATTGGTGGTTTTCCATAAACCTCCGGAGCCCACCGCCACATACCAAGTACTGTTATTTAAAGGATTTATGGCAATATCAGCAATTCTTCCTCCCATAAAAGCAGGGCCGATACTTCTCAGCTGAAGTCCCCTGGCTACTTGAGCTGCCATTTCCTTTTGATTGGATTGAGCCCAGGAAGGAAGTATGGTGAATACAAAGAAAATAAGCGTTGTAAAAAGAAGGCTGATGGTTTTAGTTTTTTCCAGGAAGACCTTGTGTAGACGAATCCACAAAAGGTCAGTAAAATGTGTTTTCATACATGCTTGATTAACACTAACAACATAATAAATTTCTGACAGGATTCTTTGTAAAAATTTCAATTTTATTTGTTGTGAGGCAGGCTGTATCTGAAAGCGTAAGGCACCTTAGGATCTCAAAATTTTTAATGATGGACATTGGCACTGGTAAACTGATGACCACGAAAACGACAAAATAGATATCCTTTCCATTCCGTTAAGGTGAAGCTAACGGTATACTGCAATTCACAGGTGAGGTTAAGATTAACAGAAGAGACTTTGGTGTTGGGGGCAATCGCATTACTTTGGCCGATGAATTAGCAGTGTTGATTGAAGTTCAGGCATCCAGATTATGAACATTTTCGAGTACCCGATTGATATCCTGAAAACCATGAAGGCTTGCCTATTATCAGGCAAGCGCTTAGACGCGAAGAAATCGCGAGTGCGTTGCGCCTCACTTCTTTACTCGCTTAGCATTAGTAACTCTATCACGCACTTTCTATGACAATAGTTTATCCTTATCAATTCTTCTGAGCGGTGAATCCTCATAAAAGTAGTCGTCAAATTTCTTACCACTCAGGTTCGAGGTATCCTTTAAAATGGTAATTACCATCACAATTGTTAATGCCGATACGATAAGAAAGAGGGCGAAAATGACAAAAAACTCGAAGGACAAGGATGCCATTACGGTGTATACGAGCAATAATCCCGTGGTTAAGCTGGTTATAAATCCTGTTTTGTTACTCATAAATTCTGTTTTGATACCTATAGCATAATAACAAGAAGTCAAACAAAATGTTGCATGTTATGAGAAGCACCTTAGCTTACTCCATTGGCTTATAGAAATACTTATAGAGATGATTCAGACTACCAGCGCTCCTTTAGTACTCAATGGATTTCCGTTCAATAAGTCGTGTACATTTCTTAATGTGGTAGAAGCAATTTCATTCAACGCTTCCTCCGTGAAAAATGCCTGATGCGCAGTGACCAATACATTTGGAAAACTCATCAATCGCTGAATGGTATCATCATCAATAATTTTTGATGAAAGATCCCGAAAGAACAATTTTTCTTCCTGTTCATACACATCAATTCCCAGATAACCTATATGCCGGGATTTCAACGCTTCAATAATGGCTTTTGTATCAATTAACCCACCCCGACTGGTGTTAATCAGCATTACCCCTTTCTTCATGGTTTGGATGGACGCTCTGTTTATTAAATGATGGGTATGTTCATTGAGCGGGCAATGAAGCGAAACAATGTCTGCCGTCTTTAACAACTCTTCCAAGGATACGTACCTCAAACCAGCGGTCTCCAATTCAGAATTTTTCACAACATCAAAAGCAATTACATGGCAACCGAAACCGATCATAATCTTGCAAAAAGCAGCTCCGATATTTCCGGTGCCTACCACGCCTACTATTTTCTTGTGCACATCAAATCCCAGCAACCCATTAAGTGAAAAGTTTTGTTCGCGCACGCGATTATAGGCTTTGTGGATTTTTCTGTTCAAGGTTAACAACATGGCCACGGTATGTTCAGCTACCGCTTCAGGGGAATAGGCTGGCACACGACAAACTTTTATTCCGCTTGCACGTGCCGTTTCAAGGTCTACATTGTTAAACCCTGCACACCGCAAAGCAATAACTTTAACGCCTTTCTCCTTAAGCTCGTGAATTACCTGGGCATTCAGTTTGTCGTTGACGAATACACACACCGCATCGGTATGTTCAACGGCATTAATAATATGTGGACCCAGGTGGGTTTCCATATAAACAAACTCAAAACCAAAATCAGTATTCTGTTTATTGAAAAACTCCTGATCATATTGTTTTGCTGAGAAGAAAGTAATTTTCATGTTGGAAGATAACGTAAAAAACTCCGTTTCCAATCCTATCCGAAAACGTCATGGCGAGCCTGCCTGCGGCAGGCAGGCAAGAGGGAAGTCATCCCCTTTCGGGATCAAAAAAAATGCGATTGTTAAGGTCGTTCTCTACCTGTACGGCAGTTCCATTTCCCATGCCATTAACATATTATTTTAGAACAATAAACGGATACTCATAAAATTTAATCCTCAAATTAAGAAAATAAAAACCTAAGTCGGTTTATACGCATTGAATTTTATTTAACCAACGCTACCGAATTCTGATTTACTCTTTTGCCAACCGGGGTATACCGAATGGTACCGTTTCCATTATCACCATGTGCTGAAATGAAAATTATCCTAACTATTTTGTTTACATTGGCTACGTTAAAAAAGACATGACTATGCAAGAAATTAATGAAGATATCGGAATATAGCCTCCTAAAGAAAACAGGGAAATGCGTATTGCCTATTTAATTGCTTTCTTTGCCGCTGCACTTTCCTTTATAAACATAGGTTCCAATAATTATCGAGATAAGGAACTTGTTGGTGTGAATAAAAAAATGACGGAGTATTCACTCTACCACAGCAAGATTTTAAAAGAAACTCTACTCCAGGCAGAGCGCGATTTACTGGCTGATCTTATGCTCGCTGGCGCTATAGTTACTCCTGACACATCAATTGTACACTCGCGGCTTAGAAAATTTGATCAGGTTTTGAGCTTAATCAGAAGCCAGCAAAACGAATTAATGAAAGGATCGGTATTTGACTCACCCGCTCAATGGACAATGCCCGACATTAACGATGAACTGGGAAAAATTAAAGGACTACAAAACTGGGAATATGAAATAGAGGCTTTGGATCTTGCCGGAGATAAATTTGATCTTTCAGCATTATTCCTTGAGCTAGGGTTGGTTATGGGTGCTATGGGGATTATTGTTCGTTTCACACAAGCCAAAAATTTGTTTCGCTGGCTTATGATGGCGTTTGGCGTTCTGGGGATGGGTTTTGGGATTTTGGGCTATTATTATGCGCTTAGTATATAGTCACTCATCTGCGGAGACTCGAGCTATAAAATACAGTGATAATTTTTCCATCGAGCGCAAGGCCTACAACTCCTCCCTGTAAAGGCATAAGTTCGTTTGGGAAGGAGAAAACTAACTCAACACAAAACCATGGGGTATAGTAGCTTCTTTTTTCACCACCACAATTCCTCCCGAAACAACAAACAAATCAGTTTCCTGATTGGGAAGGTGTAGGCCTCCAACAATGGTAACATCATTTCCAATTTTACAACTTTTATCTAAAATAGCATTTTCGATGTGACAGTTCTCTCCTATTCCCATCAAAATTTCACCGGGCCTTTCTGCAATTTCTTTCAGTGTCTGGTACGAATCACTTCCCATCATGTATGTTTTGATTACCGTACTGCCTTTTCCAATTCTTGATCGCACACCAATTACCGATCGTTCAATTTTTGCAGCGTGGATGATCGTACCATCGGCCACCACCGAATCCATAATTAACGTACCCGAAATTTTAGAGGTCGGCAGGATTCGTGCATGCGTATAAACACGCTGTCTGTTATCAAATAAGTTAAAGCTTGGAATCGGATCGGTAAATCCAAGGTTTGCTTCAAAGAAGGAATGAATATTTCCAATGTCTGTCCAATACCCTTCAAATTGGTAACTCAGCACCTTGTGCTTACCAATGGATTGTGGTATGATTTCCTTTCCGAAATCATTCGTAGCTGGATCATTCATCAAGTCGATCAGCAAATCTCTGTCAAACACATAAATGCCCATTGATGCCAGGTATAAGCGACCTTCAGATTTCATATGTTCACTAACTTCCGAGTTCCAGTGAAGTATTTCTTCAGCATTTGGTTTTTCGATAAACCTGGTGATCATACTTTCGTCATCGGTTTTCATAATACCAAACTCCACACCTTCTGCTGCTTTCACGGGCAAGGTGGCGATGGTAATTCGGGCACCACTATCAACATGCCGCTGAATCAACGTATTAAAGTCCATTTGATACAGTTGGTCGCCCGAAAGGATGAGTGCATATTTAAAGTCGTGATTAAGGAAATGGTGCATGCTTTGACGTACGGCATCGGCTGTACCCTGAAACCAATTCTTATTGGCCATCGTCTGTTCAGCAGCCAGCACGTCCACAAATGCACGGCTGAACAAACTAAAATTATAGGTATTTTTAATGTGGCGGTTAAGTGAAGCCGAATTGAATTGCGTGAGTACGAACATCCTGCTGATATTCGAATTAATACAATTGGATAACGGTATGTCTACCAATCGGTATTTTCCTGCAATGGGAACTGCAGGCTTGGAACGTTTTGCCGTAAGCGGGTACAAACGCGATCCCTGGCCTCCGCCCAGAATGATCGCAATAACATCATTGTTTATCATGATCCAGGATTTTTTTATATAGGTTCTCCGTTTGTTGAGCAATCGCCTTCCAGTCAAAATATTTTTCGACTCGCTTTCGGCCATTAGCGCCCATGTCTTCCCTTAACTTTTCATTGGCCATTAGTTTGTTAATACCAGCAGCCAAATCTCTTGCAAATTTATCCGGATCAGAGGCTTCAAATGGAGCAGTTTTTTCCTGTTCAAGTGGAACAAGAATTCCCGTTTCGTCATTTACCACTACTTCTTTTATGCCACCTACATTACTCGCCACGACCGCAGTTTGGCACGCCATGGCCTCAATATTAATAATACCAAAGGGCTCATAAATTGAAGGACAACAGAACACAGCGGCATGGGAATACAGTTGAATTACTTCCTTTTTGCTTACCATTTCGGCTATCCAGATTACATTCTTACGAGTCTTTTGAACGTCTTCAACGCGTTGTTTCATTTCCTGGCCGATGGCTTCCGTGTCTGGCGCACCGGCACACAAAACAACCTGGGTATCGTGATGAATGTATTGAATGGCATTGACCAGGTGGATAATTCCCTTTTGTCGGGTGATTCGCCCGACAAAAAGTACATAGGGTTTGGATTTGTCGATACCGAACGTATCCAGCGCAGCGGTATCGGTGGTTATGTTGTATTCATCGAGGTCGATACCATTATAAATTACACTGATCTTCTTTTCGTCTATGGTAAAATTCTTCAGTACATCGTGCTTGGTTTCTTGTGACACGGCAATGACCGCATCGGCCATTTCAATGGCTGTCTTTTCTATCCAGGAAGAAGCATCGTACCCCCTTCCCAATTGCTCCCGCTTCCAGGGTCGAAGGGGTTCCAGTGAGTGTGTAGTGATAATCAAGGGTGTACCATAGCAAAGCTTGGATAATATACCCGCAAACTGGGCATACCAGGTATGGCAATGCACGATATCGGCATCCATCACGCCACTATTCATTTGAATGCAGGTATTCAGGGTTTTAAAAATGGGCGCTAATTCAGGTTTGGTATTTTCCAGTGAAAGTAGATCGGAATTGAACCCCAAAACTCGTAACTGCTCCGATGGAGCTTCCTGATCGCCAAAGCAGCGCACCTCCACTTGCATAAAACGGGATAATTCACGTGCCAGGTATTCTACGTGCACACCGGCTCCTCCATAAATGTAAGGTGGGTATTCGCGTGTGTAAAAAAGTACTTTCATGAGGTGCTCTTTCAGGTAATAATACTAAAAGAAAGTATCAGTTTTTAATTCCTAATTAACTCAATATTATAAGTCATGGTATCGCCAGAATTTAACCGGTAGCTGCTCCGACCTGCCTTTGCCATATGTAGGTTCGGGTGGGTGCAGAAGATAATCTACCTCACCACTACCCTGTCTTTAATAACGTTTTCAAAGAAATGATGGATGTCAAAGAGTTGTTGTGCTCCTAATTTCTGCCCGGTTTGTCCAAAAAGATACAAGAGAAACGCAGCTACTCCCAACCCCGGAATTACCCAGAGAATAGAAGGATTCTTACCTAGCATCCAAACACTAAGACCCCAAATTCCAAGGAAAAGACTTAAAAGACCAATAATCACATATCCGAAAAAGAATAAAGCCCATAGTGTAGGGTTAGGACCGTATAAGCCTCGTACAATTACGTTTTCTCCATCTTGCTCAAAGGAAATATCTAACTGCGGAGACCACACGTGCCTTTCATTAGGATTGATCTTAATACAGATATGATCAGGTATGTGAGAGAAAATAAACTGATTTTCTAATGTCAGGGCTGTGCTGATGGTGTGTTCAAGTTCCGACTTGTCAGCCTTAATGAAATGCCTAAACCGTGGTCGTATCCTGAAACTTGACATACGGCAACCTACAGTTTATACGATCAACAGAAAATGACTTTTGTCAGCAGGGTTGGTGGATGTTTACCTGCGTGGTTCTTCCATAACACAGACCCAAATGTGATAGGATTCAATCCGTAGGAAGTTATATAACGACAACTTAAAGAGTTCACGCATATCTTCTAAATAGAACTCCGGATTCATACTGTTTTCGTGTAATATTGTGTGCTTTTTTATCACTGATTTAGGGTATGAATTTAACTGTAAAACGATTTGCCAGGGTAGCAATGCTGGAGGGAATTTCCTATGTAGTGCTGCTGGGCATTGCCATGCCGCTGAAGTACTTCTTTGATTTTCCGCAAGCTGTACAAGTTGTAGGTTGGGCGCACGGCATTTTGTTTATGCTCTATGGCACATTGTTACTGCTTTGCTGGATGGAATATCGATGGAGTTTCGGCAGGGTAGTGTGGTATTTTGTTGCCTCACTCCTGCCTTTTGTACCGTTTATTGTTGAACGAAAGCTTAAAATAGAATACCGGATCAACTAATAAGGCTTCTTCCGGTTTACAAAGCGCTTCTTACTTATTTGGGATAAATAATTGATAGATTTTCGGCAGAAAAACGCATATCCCAAACACTATCTTGATGATTGCAGTCTGCGTAATGCACTTTTAAATCAAAACACACTATTGACTTTGCACATACGCTGGTTGTTCATTCATTTGCCTTGCTATGGACGCTCCGATTTCCATGGCCTGTTCATTAATAGCTAGCAGGTGATGATACTTTTCGGGCAATACATTTTTTAGAGCTTTTACAATAGATTCATTTTTTACAACCGGCCTTTGTTGAAGGTAAGCGCCCAACATAATCATGTTCATAATTTTTGCGTTCTTCATCCGGTTTGCTTCCGTAGTTGCAGGAATACCCAAAATAGTAATATCGCTGCGTGTACTGGGTTTGAAAATATTGCCGGATTCATAGAGGAGCAAACCTCCAGGTTTTATTTTTGAAGCAAACTTATCCATGGAAGGTTGATTCAGGATGATAGCCGAGTCAAATTTTGATATGATGGGCGAACTGATTTTGTTGGTGGAAAGTATGGTAATACAATTAGCTGTACCGCCCCGCATTTCGGGACCATAAGAAGGCATCCAGGAGATTTCCTTTTCTTCAATCATACCTCCATAGGCTAACGTCATACCGAGTGACAGTACGCCTTGTCCTCCAAATCCTGCAATAATTAGTTCCTCTAACATAATGTATCTTCTATTAGGTGGTCGTTTCAGTCGGTAGCTTAATATTTCCCAGCGGAAATGTTTTTATCATTTCTTCATCGATAAATTTTGATGACTCCAACGGTGTCATCTTCCAGTTGGAAGGACAGTTTCCGATAATCTCTACGAGGCAAGTACCCTTGTTTAACTTTTGGTACTCAAAAGCGAGTCGTATAGCGTCTTTTGTTCTCCGCACAGCCGGAGCATTATGTACCGCTTGCCGGGTAACATAAAATGCTCCCGGAAGTTGCGCCATCAATTCTGCTATTTTTATGGGCGAACCGTAATAACTGATATCTCTTCCAGTTGGGCTGGTCGTGGTTTTCATTCCGGGCAGTGTGGTGGGTGCCATTTGTCCACTGGTCATTCCATATACGGCATTGTTCACAAACACGATCAAAATGTTTTCGCCACGATTAATCGCGTGCAGGGTTTCAGCAATTCCAATAGCAGCCAGATCGCCATCGCCCTGATAGGTAAACACATACTTATCGGGCATTAACCTTTTCACCGCGGTAGCCACCGCGGCTGCCCTTCCATGAGCAGCCTCCTGCATATCGATGTTCATGTAATCATAGGCAAATACAGAGCACCCTACTGGCGCAATACCAATTGTTTTTTCCTGTACATCTAAATCTTCTACCACTTCCATTAAAAGTTTATGCACCAGACTATGCGCACAACCCGGGCAATAGTGCATAGGCACATCCACCAAGGTAGCAGGCTTGTGATAAACCACTTCCTCTACCTCTTGACAGGCAGGGACGTGCGTTTCTGGCGAAGGTTTGAGTACTACCTGATCTTCAGTTTGCATGATGCGTTGTCATTAACTTTTCCAATTGCTCTTCAATTTCTTCCGGAGTAAAAATCAAGCCACCCAATTTTCCATAAAATTCCACCGGCACTTTTCCTTTTACGGCAAGTTTTACATCTTCCACCATTTGTCCGCTGTTAAGTTCCACACTCATCATCGCTTTTACCTGGGACGCCAGTTCCTCCAACCGCTTGTACGGGTAAGGAAATAAACTAATGGGCCTTAATAAACCCACATTTATTCCTTTTGATCGTGCGATGTCAATCGCCTTCTGACAAATTCTTGCGCTAAGACCATATGCTACCAGCAGATATTCAGCATCATCTGTATGAAATTCTTCCCAACGAACCTCCTGCTCACACATTAAATTATACTTGGCTACGAGTTTTGAATTATGCTGCGCCAACACCTCAGGTTGGATAAAGAGCGAGGTGATATAATTCCGTTCGCGTGTTTTTGGTTTTCCGGTAGTAGCCCAAGAGGATTTATCTACGACTGGTGTGGTGTATGGCTTGAACTCGACTTTCTCCATCATCTGCCCAATCGCACCATCGGATAAAATTAGAACGGGGTTTCTATACTTGTCGGCAAGGTCAAAGCCCAGGAATACAAAGTCTGCCATTTCCTGCACGGATGCCGGAGCCAACACAATCATTCGGTAATCACCATGTCCACCTCCTTTTACCGATTGGAAATAATCTCCCTGGCCGGGTTGAATACCTCCTAGTCCCGGGCCGGCACGGTTTACATTTACTAACAGACAGGGAAGCTCTGCACCGGCCAGGTAGGATATACCTTCCTGCATCAGACTAAATCCGGGTGATGATGAACTGGTCATGGCGCGGAAACCAGCACCGGCTGCTCCATATACCATGTTAATAGAAGCAACTTCACTTTCAGCCTGTAAGACTATTCGATTATGCCTTGGCATTTCACGCGCCAGGTACTCCAGCACTTCCGATTGGGGTGTTATGGGATAGCCAAAATAGGCATCACAGCCAGCCTGAATGGCCGCTTCTGCCAATGCTTCATTTCCTTTCATGAGTTTTGTCTCTGTCATATTCCCATTATTTTGATGGATCAACCATGGACTGAAGTTGTTGCTTAATGTCGGGCGGAGTAACATCCAGACGCTTCTTTTTTATGGCGTGTGTTTTATATACTGTAATAACGGCATCGGGGCATACCAATGCACAATTCAAACACGCATTGCATTCATCGTTATTCACAATGATGTAATGGTACCCTTTGATGTTGATGGTTTCAGAAAGAGAAAGCGATTGTTTCTTGCAGGAAACGGTACAGAGTTCACAACCCTTACATTTTTGGATATCAATTTCTACCCTTCCCTTGATTTTTCTTTCCCTGACCGGCTGGATTTTTATGCTTTCTTCCATTGTCAGTCTTATTGTTCGAATCACATCAAATTTGGAAAAAGCTTTCATGAATGAAATGTGTTCTGTCATATCCGGCTATGATTAATATCAGTCAAGAGAATTGCCGGAATGCTGATGGCTAGTGGTCCTTCACGGTAATGGCTATAGTCAGCGCAATAAAGGGAACGATAGAAAAGGATAGTTGAACAGCGCCACAAATCATACTATAGTATGATTTATATGACTTGCTATTCGACATTCAACTGGGAACACATACTTTATCCCGGCAGTAAATCAACTGACTACTATATCATTAATTACTTCCGGAAAAACATTCCTGAACCGGGAATAGTGTTGGCGTCCCGCCAGTTAGGTTGCCAAAAAACACGTTTTGACTGGCCATTGCTATCTTTGTCTTGCACCACAATGTTCAACCGTAAGGTTCTCCAATCGCTTTGCAATTTTTTGAAGTAATCAACGGGCACGGCCAGTTCCAATGCATATCCGTTGGCATTGCGTGTACACGCCCATGTTAACTCCTTCTCCTTGTCGTCCATGTCCCAGACGCTGTTCTTACCAGCCGCATCGGCCGGACTAACAATGAAGTACAACGAATTGCGAAACCAATCTTCTCCTGTTTCGGATGCACTGCGCATCAGTGGCTGCCCATCAATTACAAAACCAACAAAATCCTGATTAAATGTAGGCGACTCCGCGTTGTTAAGTATATCCGAGTCATTAACCTGCACGGCCAGGTACACCTTGTTATCATCATAGGTGATGTTGAAAAATGCGCCTTCAGGCGCGGGTACTGAATAAGGCAATTGCCATTCATTCAAATTACCATCGATAGTCACTTGTGATTTTTGCTTTAACAAAACGTGCCGATTCAATGGTGTAACATGGAATTGAAAGGGGACAAAGAATTCTGTCTTACCGGGCTGATCTTTTATGGATACATCTACCTTCACTTTCACCGGGAGTATTTGGTTTGTCGGCTTTTTTTTCCTCGCTTCTATACCCATGGACACAAAAGTTACCGAGTTTGGTGAAACGACCGTCTCAGGCGTTGGAAAGTCAGCTTTCAAATCCCATGAAAAACCTGATGAAAATCGAACTGTCATGGGTACATCGTATGAATTGGTAAGCCGAAACTTAATTGAATCTTTACGAAAACTCCCTTCCGTATACAACGGCTCTACACGCACCACATCTGAGGCCCAAAGTTTAGAGGTAAAAGCTTTAACCTGCTCGGTGTGCAGATTATCATCAAATATTCCTTCCAATTGAAGGTTAGCAAGTATGGGGCCATGGTCGGTCATCGTTACCCACATAAAATGATCAAACTCTCCAAACTGAGGGCCCCGAAGAGAAGACCCTCCTCCTGTGGTGGCCAGCATATAGTAGTTCGATTGATTACGCTCGTATTTTATATAATTATGGCGATGACCAACAAAAACAGTATGCTTGCGTGAAGCCAACAATTTCTCTACATCAAACCAGCGCACGGGATTAGTTGTTTGTACCCAGAGTGGTTGATGCATAAAAATCAATGTCCACCGAACATCCGGATGACCTTCCAGTGTTTTCTTGATCCATTCATACTGACTATCTGAAATACTTCCGCGTGAGGAGCCTCGGGTTTGATCTTCGGAGTTCAAAGCCATGAACAACACATCTTTGTAAACAAACGAATAGTTCTTAAGGCCTAACCTTTTCTCCCAGATGCGCTCCTGAACCGGGTTAGTAATGTCATGGTTACCCGGAATGAAGAAAAAAGGCATTTCCAGTTTATCAACAAATCCAAAGAATTCATCCCACTGTCGATGAATTTCAATCGTGTCGGTGGTGTACCCTTCAATCAGGTCGCCCACACTCATGACAAACTCAGGTTGTAATAAGTTGAGTTTACTAACACCATCTTCGAACACACCAGGTCTATGCCCACCGGTTCGGTCGCTAACGATGGCAAATTGAAATTGTCCCGGTTTATCGTTGATTGCTTTTGCGGTCCACGGTTGAGGACCGTTTACCACCGGTAGCCTCATGTTAGGATGATTACTGGGATGCTCCTGGGCTGACCCCAACCTAACAACGGCCACGAGGAAAAGCGTAAGAAAAATACGATTTGACATTTTTTTGTTGTTTAAACAAATTTATCATTTCTGGTTGATGAGCACATTACTTAATTGTTAACCTTGGAAATAAAATCCAATCAAGCAATACCAGCATGTAGAACGTCAGGATTAATAAGCCGGCATTGCCATTAACGACAAATAACAGAAGGGGAAAACTCGTGACAATCCTCTTGATCCTTACTTTTTCTAATATATTGAATTGCCAGGTTCAAGCGACAAAGGACTATCCACATTAAGCCCTAATTCTTTAAGAATAATACGTTTGCCATACTATAGCTCTCCGGAAAAGAATTACACACATGTTGAAATGATTAGATAATGAAGAAACAAATGAAAAATTATATGAGTATCCGTTTAAGGTCCTAAAATTATAAGCTAACGACATTACGAGGGAGGCACGTCCGAGGCAATCTCATTTTCGGTGCTGCAATTGAGATTGCTTCGCTCTCGCCTGCCTCCCGCAGGCAGGCTCGCAATGAACTGTGTTTAGGAGCGGAAGCTTGCTGGCATTTGGCATTAAGGTGCGCTATTGTGTAGTATTCCATGCCATTATTATTGCTTCCGGTTTGGTAATGGTGCACTTGTCCAGCGGATGGTTTGTGGTTGGGCATGGTAGCGGGGGCATTGAGTACAGTGTACTTATTCTGGTTGTGTTGGCTGTGTTGTTTACAACGGCTGATTTGCGTCACATAAAGCAAGGAACATAGTATAATGGGTGTGCTTCTTGGATTTTCAGAAAGCACAATCAGACAAAAGATTTCTTTGCTTCGACAAAATTTCAATAGGTCCGCAGGATCAACCGTAACTAGCAGAATTGGGATAGACCTCTTTTGAAACTTTTTCTCATTAAATTCTTATCTTAGCAGATATAAACCATAACCCAAATAAACAATGAAGAAAACTAACCTTACCCTTCTATTTATTATCGGATTTTCCGCAACTGTCTGGGCTCAAGAAAATGTGATCAAACTGAATATTTTCAGTCCGATTGTAAAAACATTAAATATGTCCTATGAACGCAAAATAAGTGAGAGTGGGAGCTTTCAGCTTGGATTTTTTTACACCGGATATTCAGATGACATTAGCAGTTTTAAAGGATTCGGTATTACTCCTGAGTACCGTATGTACCTAAGCGACACTGAAGCGCCCGAAGGATTTTACCTGGCACCGTTTGTAAGGTATCAAAAATTTGATGCTGAAGACGAATTCGGTAACGAAGGTACACTTTCAGGTTTTGGTGGTGGTTTAGTAGTTGGTAAACAGTGGATTTTTAAAGAGAAAGTTGCACTTGATTTGTTTGTCGGTCCCTCCTATGTAAATACTTCATTTAAACAGACAGCAGGAACAGATGAAGTTGATGCCGGCACGTTTAATGGATTTGGTGTACGCTTCGGATTAAACTTAGGGTTTGCTTTCTAAGAATCGGCCTTCTATGAAACAAAAGCCCCACGACATGTCATGGGGCTTTTATTTGGGTTTATTAGATACCGATGTTATTCCACTACAACTTTTTCAATCCCTTTACTTGGGCCTTATCTGCTGCTTCTATGCTGATGGCATAACCACCACCAGCCGCTGATCGTTGTGAAAGTCTTGACTTGCTGGTGACTACAACTTTACGAATAGTATATGCCTGTGGATTGGTCTTGTAATGTGCATCCGCAGCATCTGCATAAATGGTGGCAATGTAAGTCTTGCCTGCTTCCAGAAAACTTAAAGAAACATTTGACGTACGTGGCGTTTCGCCATTCACATTTCCAACAAACCACTCCCCCTTTCCTTTTGCTTTACGGGCAACGGTAATGTATTGTCCGGGTTCAGCTTCAATATAGTTGCTGTCATCCCAATCCAGCGCTACATCTTTGATAAACTGAAAGGCATCCAGAAACTTGCTAAAATTTTCTGGCAGGTCGGCAGCCATTTGCAATGGACTGTACATCGTTACATATAAGGCCAGCTGGTTAGCCAGTGTACTGTTGCAACGCGAATCGTTGGTGGGGTTAAGCTTACTGATATCCATTTCAAACACACCGGGCGTGTAGTCCATTGGGCCACCGATAAGCCGCGTGAATGGTAATAAGGTAACATGATTGGGCTTCGAACCACCAAAGGCCTGAAACTCGGTACCTCGGGCGGATTCATTTCCAATGAGGTTTGGATACGTGCGCGCTATGCCTGTAGGCCTCACCGCTTCATGCGCATTGATCATAATTTTATACTCGGCAGCTTTTTCCAGCACGTATTGATAGTGGTTTACCGTCCATTGGTCGTAATGATAGTATCCTTTCGGAAGTATCGGCCCGACATAGCCTGTTTTCACGGCATCATAGTCATTGTCTTTCATGAATTGAAAGGCCTGGTCCAAATGGCGCTCGTAATTGCGGGTTGATCCTGAAGTTTCATGGTGCATAACCATTTTTACTCCTTTTTGGCGTGCGTAATCGCGGATCTCCGGCAGATTAAAATCCGGGTACGGAGTTATAAAATCAAAAACATAATCCTTTTCGTGTCCAAACCAGTCTTCCCAACCAATGTTCCATCCCTCAACAAGCAGCCCGTCAAAACCATGTTCGGCAGCAAAATCAATATAGCGCTTCACATTAGCGGTGGTTGCCCCATGGGTGCCATTTGGTTTTACTTTCGTGTAGTCGGTAATGCCCAGTTGAACAGATGGTAAATCATTGGTATACGACCATGAACTTTTGCCGGTGATCATCTCCCACCACACACCCATGTATTTCATAGGCTTGATCCAGGAGGTGTCTTCGATCTTACACGGCTCATTCAGGTTATACGTTATTTTTGAAGCGAGTATAGTCCGTGCGTCATCACTTACCATGATGGTGCGCCAGGGTGATTGTGTTGGGGCTTGTATATTTCCTTTATCGCCTGTTGCATCGGGCGTGAGCCACGATTGAAAAACCATATTCGTATCGTCCAAATTAAGGTGCATGCAGGAATAGTTGATCAGGGCAGCTTCATGCAGGTTGATGTACAGACCATCATCGGTTTTCATCATCAGTGCTGTTTGCACTCCGGTTGGTGAGAACGGTGTTTGCGAGGCATTGGGGGTAACAGCATCTTTACTCAGCTTGCGGATTTCGGAAAGACGCGAGGTGGTATAATCGTATTCCTGTGTATCGTAATCACCTGCAATCCAAAATGCGGTGTGGTCGCCTGTCATGGCGAACTGGGTTCGCTCCTCTTTTATGATAAAGTAAACCAGATTGGGCTGAAGGGGAAATTCATATCGAAAACCTAGGCCGTCATCAAACAACCGGAAACGAATAATCATTTGCCGATTAGTTTCATTTTGGATTAAGGTGACTTTTAATTCATTGTAGTGATTGCGGATTCTTTTCACCTCACCCCACACCGGCTCCCACGAGGAATCATGCGTGGCAGTTTGATTACTTTGTATGCTAAAATCGCTCAGGAGTGATTTTGAATCATTTTTCAATTCCAGTCCGAGTGAGCTGGGCTTAATAACAGGTTTCCCTTTATAGGACAGCTCGTAGGTTGGCACCCCATCGCGCTGAAGCGAAAAAGCCATAACCAATTGGTTGTTGGGCGAGCGTAATTCCTGTGCACTTATTACTGCCGACATGGCAAGAACGAGCAGTACGGTACTGTAGATTCGATTCATGGAATTCTTGATTTTATGATCTTCTCAATAATAATCAGAAGTCATCTCAAAAAATAGTAAAACTTTCATGTTGTTTTTACTTCCATTTGAACGCGAATTATTTGCTGAGGTATTGAAGGGTGGTGGTCTCTTCTTTGGATAATCCGTTCAGCTTTCGTGCACGGCTTGCTTTATTCCATTTCATTCTAAAACTTCCTTCCATCCAATCTGATAAAAGCTTAGGATGGATATAGCTCGACCGACACACAGCAGGTGTATTGCCTAAGTCTTCGGAAACGGTTTTGATCACCGCTGTTGCAACTCTTTTGCGTGCCGGGGCTGTATCAGGATCCAATTGCTCAGCCAGCCGGTGTGCGGTCTTACAGGTAGCCGCCCATGTACGAAAGTCTTTTGCGGTCACTTTCCCGTATTTCGCAGTAATGATATCCAGGTACTCATTGATATGGTTGGCTTTTACATCAAAATCATTTCCGATTTTATCTTCATAGTGAAACAAGTCGCGATTTTTGCTTCGCTTGCCAACATTACCGGAATCCTCAATGAGTTGAACCAGGTCGTCCTCCCAAATTCTACGCTTCCATAGCTTTCGCGATTTCCCCACAAATTCAAATACCGCATCCATTTCACCTTCTGCTTTCTTCGATCGGTCAATGATCATATGCCCGTGGGTTAAGGTTGTCAGGCCATACGATTTGTTTGTTTTGGCATACTCATCATTGCCCACCCGAAAATGGTACAGATCAATCAACTTAACGATCAAGGCTACGACTTTTTCTTTTGGCATACCCTCCAACTTCAGGGCCTGATCAACTTTTTTACGTATGATAGGTAGAATTCTTGCGAACTCTGTCATGCTGTCAAACTTCTCGGCTGCACGCTCCTGTATCCATCGTTCATGATACCGATACTGCATGCGACCCTTGGCATCTATTCCTGTAGCTTGAAGATGAGCTGCGGCATCAACCGATATCCAAACATCAACCCAGGCGGGCGGCAATACTAATTTAGAGATGCGCTCGATTGTTTTTGTATGGGAAATTAACTTCCCGCGGTGATCAAAATATTGCCACGCTAGCTTTTTGCCAACCTTTTTGCCTTTTCGGGATATTCCCTTCTTTTTCACCTCACTAATTTAGTAAAATGTGCATTAAATTTATTGCATTAGTGAAGTGAACCAGGATAGAAGAAAACTAGTATAACGTTTTCCGATCCGGGTGGAAATCAACTATGTAATGTATCCTAGATGGCTTTCTCAATTTCAGTGATGATATCGTTGATAATCTGAACGACATGCTGATCAATATTAACCTTGATTCCATAGGCTGGAACTTCATACGTTTCAAATTGTGATCGTAACATGGATGCCGACATATAATGACCTTCCCGTTCATTCATTCTCTTAAAAATAATATCATAGCCTCCCTGTAAATGCACCCATGTTACCAAAGATGGATCAATGTCGGTTACTAATATTTTCCGATATGATTCTTTAAGGGCAGAGCAAGCAATGATCAGGTTTTCCGAAGGTAATTTCTTCTTTATCCAATCATTGATGGCTAGGAGCCAGGGCTCCCGGTCTTCATCTGTTAGTGGGATTCCAGAACTCATTTTGACTATATTGGATTCCGGATGAAATGTATCACCATCATAAAAGGATGCGTCTAGCTTTTCTGCAAGCGCCAAACCTATGGTGGTTTTTCCACTCCCCGATACTCCGGTTACTATAATGACACTTGTAGCTATACTGACTAAATTTAAACTACATCCTTTTGTTACCCATTGATTATTAACAATGGACACTCAAATTTGCCATACGTAGCTACAATTGCTCAACTTTTTGATAAGATCACAACCGTGCTGGTGCAGATGGATACTTTGAATACCTTAAACGGAATTAAAATTTTTTGGTTTAGTATCAATAAATGTATTTCAAGTTAATAGTAAAATTTCATCTTTTTACCTGATATGTACTTAAGGCGCATAATTACTCTTTGGCTCGCTGTTTGTATTACCTGAGTATATTAAACCATTCATGCTATGAAAACGCTTAGGTTAAAGGTGCTGTCGTTGGTATTCGTGATGGGTGGAGCGATGGCAGTATCAGGTCAACAAAACAGGATTGAAGTCCCGGGTGATTATTTCAGTTTGGAAGGCGCGCTGGAACTATTTAAGAAGTCATCCTCGCCTGAGGAATTTGAGCGTCTCCTCAACTCCGCTAACTCGAAGGTAAACAACCTGGATCTTAACGGAGACGGTGAGATAGATTACATCCGTGTGATTAATAGAAATGAAGGTAATGTTCACACGTTTACCCTTCAGGCTATTGTATCTCCTATGGAAAGTCAGGATGTAGCCGTTATTGCGTTGGAAAAATTAGCCAATGGCAAGGCGGTGCTTCATATAACCGGTGATGAAGATGTATATGGTATCGAAACAATTATTGAGCCCACAGAAGAAGTGCGGATAAATGCCGGTACCACTACGGCTCGTAATGTAGTCAATGTTTGGACATGGCCATCGGTTCAATATGTGTTTAGTCCTTACTATTCAACGTGGGTTTCTCCCTGGTCATGGCACAGAAGACCGATTTGGTGGAACAGTTGGCGACCAGTTACGTATTACGAGTACGCTGGATGGTGGCAACCGTACCGACCGTATTACGTTCAGTGTCCCGCACCACGTATTGTCTATGCTCACCGTATCTATAGGCCCTATAGAACGACATCTGTTATAGTTTATAACAGGCATCAAAGCCAAATTACAAGTTATCGTTCTGTGCACAGGAATGATAGTAATAGAAGGAATAACTATGCTGCCGATTGGAACAGACGAAGCAGCGAATACACGAACGATAGAACGAACAGAAACCGGTATGATGATGGACGGGCTGTTAAAAATCAACATGACGGACGTACCAATCAAAGGCAGGATAACAGTATAAATAGAACCGCACCTGTTCGTCAACGTCAAGCGTATGGTGATCAAGGTAACTCAACACCATATCCATCGGTTAACAATCGCACTCAACAACAGGACAAGTCACACGCGATTAGACGAAATGAGTCTTCACCTGGTAGTAAACCAGATGTACGCAGCAAACCTGATAATGGACTGCTTAGCCCAGGCGTGCAACCCCGAAATGAAGGTTCAAAAGGAAGATCGGGTGAAGTGAATACAAACAGAAACACGCCTACACCTCAGCGTGAGTCTCGTCCTACTGTTAGCCCGGAACGAAGCCGGTCTTCAGGAAATCCGGAGGTAAACAGACCTACTCAGCGAAATGATAAACGAGTGGAGTAAAAACAATGAAGGAGGACTTGGTTCCTCCTTCACCTTTTTTAGAACGCCTCAGCCACAGAAAAATAAAAGTATCCCCCTTCCCTTCCCACGGCATAGTCAACGCGGATGTTCAATCGCTCAGCAGGGTTGACTACGAAGCGAAGTCCAGAGCCTATGGAGTACTTCAGGGTATTGGCTTTAATGTCGCTAACACTATTAAATACATCACCAAGCCCGACAAATGAAACCATACTAAAGCGCCACAAGAGTGGATAGCGATACTCCACTTGCGAGCCAATAAAATGTCGATCGCGAAAACGGTTTTTGGGGTACCCACGCAAAAGATCATCGCCCCCTGCCGTGGACATGTCCAGGAAAGGCACATCACCAAAATTTAAGCGTATTCTGCTTTGAAAAGCTATTGTTTTATTTTTTCCAACAGACCAGTATTGCTGATAAATGCCATTTAATGCAAAAAACCTAAACGAACTCCCTAATAGTTCCGAATATAAGTACGTAGAAAGTTCAGCTAACCTCCCGCTACGCGCGTTGATGGCGTTATCACGGCTATCCAGAACACTAACAAACCCAATAGCAGAACCAGTACCACCATTATAACCCGTAATATTTCCTTGCTCCAGCATACCACCTTCCGCAAGACTGAATCCATATTCCCATTCAAAATGATAATCCAGTCCTATAAAAAACGAGGGTTTAATTTTCTTCAATGCCAAACTCTTAATACTTATAAGGTTATATGCATACTTTTCTTCCTGATCAATTGTTGTGGAGTTACCGATACCATAAAATCGATCGGGAAAATTTCGATAGCGAAGTTCACCTTTGAATAAATAGTTTTCATTTCGTGAAAAAATATTCCAAATTCCCCACGTATCCAATTGTTTATTTTGTGTGTAGTCTGCCAAAAACTGGATATACGATACCCGCGTCAACTTCTCATAATCATATTTAGGTGGCACTTTGAAATAGTAAACTCCCGCTCCACCAAATGCCCACCGTGTATCGGGTGTAAAGTAGATCAGGGGCAACATAAAAAAGCCATTCTTTTCAACGGCCACAGTATCCTGCAAGGGGGCAAAACCAAACATTTTCTTTTGAGCGCTTACCAATGAGAAACTTACGATGAAAAAAAATGTAAGGAATAATTTTAGAAAGACACGAGTTTGTCTGATCGAGAGAAACCGATACACTGTTAATAATGATACTCCACGTGGTATCCTTAGATAATGCTGCATAGTCTAAGAATTACGTTGCTGAATTATGTGATCCAATTTTTCGTGTGCTGCTAAAAAGAATTTTAAATATAATGAAGAGAATAAAAAATACTGGAATAGCCAAGAACGTCCAGACCATTATGCCACCTGCCACTACACTTCCCAGTTCACTCATCAGTGTTCCAAAATCATCTTGCGAGCGAACAACAATTCTTTCATAGTCCAAGGGTATTGTCTTCAAGTTAAATACAAATATTCCGGATTGCCATATCGGAATCATAAGTAACAACTGAAGCGGGGTAAGCAGGTAATTAACAGTTTGAATCACAACCACATTCAGTCGAAACGGTATGGCCACCAAAAAACACAATAACGTGGTAACTCCGTAAACAGGAAAAACAGAAAGTACAACACCGAACGCACAGGTAATGGCCAGTGTATGTGGAGTTGTGCCTTGTTTAAGGGCTTTCAACACAATCCCCTTCACGCGGTTAATTGACTTTCTGATCACCGAGTTGTTATTTTATAGTGATAATTACATTCATTTATACAATAGTCCGGAAAAATTCCTAAACGTCATGCCGGCCCTGCCTGCGGCAGGCAGACTCCGAGCATGTCCTGTAGGCAGGCAGGCATCCCATTCTTAATTGAGATCGCGGGTCAAAGCCTGCCTATTCCGAAGCGGTAACGAGCAGGTAGGCCCGCGATGAACCTTTAAAAAGAGCTGAGTGGTATCTTTGCTTACTATCAGATTCATTTACAGTTAAAATCATAACTCCAAATATTACAAAAATAGCCGTAAAGCAAATTCTTGTCCTACCTTTCAGAATAATTCTTTTCTAAATAAACCTGCAAATCATCACCTGAATTTGATAATAGCCTTCATTACAGCCTGAAAGATGGAAACCACACCAGCGTTAAACCAGGATAAGGAATACGTAGGCAAGGCTGTAATAAGCGAGTAGTTTATATGATCCAAGATTAAGACATTGTTAATCGTAGATTTTCTATAATTAAAATTCAAAAATTATCCTGTGCCCTCCAATGGCTTTGTTTATGATTCTCAAAGCAAAACTGGCTGAATTCAATTAAAAACATTTTACAAAGCACGGATTCAACAAGAATAAGGTGAAAGAGTTTAGGATTAACGAAACTTATATTTATGATTTCTGAAACATAATCTGCGCAGCCGTGTTATTATGTCTCACTAAACAAAAATTAACATGAAAAAATTAGTATTACCTTTTTTTGCATTATTTGCATTCACAGCTTCAGTGGCCCAAACGAAAGATGTAGTCGATATTGCCATTGGCTCTGCCGATCACACTACATTAGTAGCAGCAGTAAAAGCTGCTGATTTAGTTACAACATTAAAGGGAAAAGGTCCTTTCACAGTTTTTGCTCCAACGAATGCTGCTTTTGCTAAATTGCCCGCTGGAACGGTAGAATCTTTATTGAAGCCTGAAAATAAGGCTCAATTAGCCAAGATCTTAACCTACCACGTTGTTAGTGGAAATCTTGATGCTGCTGCAGTAACCGCAGCGATTAAAGCAGGAAATGGAAAAGCAGTAGTTAAAACTGTAAGTGGTGGCAGTTTAACCGCTTCTATCGATGGTGGTAAAGTGAAACTAACGGATGAGTCAGGAAATTCGGCATTCGTAACTGTAGCTGACCTTAAAGGTAGCAATGGTGTAGTTCATGTGATTGATAGTGTGGTACTTCCAAAGTAAATACTGAAGTAAGTCTTAGTGAGAGCTCTCTGAATCAGTTCAGGGAGCTCTTTGATTTTTCAGCTTTATCGGATTTTTTACTTCAGGTATCAATTGCCTATCTTTACATATTATGAATATTGTAAGAAGTTGGCGTGAGCAAAAAGTAATGTTGAAAATGCGTTTTCCCATTCTCAACGATGAGGACTTTGAAGCCGATGAACGTGAAACCATGTTTAAGAAACTGGAAGCTAAATTGAATAAAACCAGAGCTGAACTGGAATCACTCTTTGCTGAGTTGCAATTATACTAACGGACATTTTTCTTACTAGAATAAATGTGTATAACTTCGCAGTTAGTGCTTGTCAGGAATAAATAAATCCTGTAATTCTAAACGGTATCTGGCAAGCTAAGTTTCCTATACCCATCCTATTCCATGGCTGAGATTATCGCACATTCTGACTAAAATGTATGCGAGTATCCGGTTATTATCCTTAAAACCGTTGAGGTATTTGCACTGTCCATAGCATATTTGCAAAAAATTGATTTGGCTAAGCACTCCAGTTCGCTAATTTTATGACATAGAATGGAGTTAGCGTCTCCCGAAATTGATGAACAGCTCGTTACAAAACAATAGAATAAGAAGACTCTGGTGGAGATTTACCATTTTCGGGTTGATTACGCCTGTAATTCTGTTTTCCATCCTTACGCTGGTACTCTTCCTGAAACAAGATGCTATAGTTCAACAGTTGATAATTACTGTAAACGATGATTTCAGAGGTTCCCTTGAAATAGAAGATAGTCACATCTCTCCCTTTGCGAATTTCCCCTACATTTCCATTGATCTTGAGCACGTAAAGGTGTATGAAAATAAGTCAAAATCAACCGGAATTTTACTGGACGTGGCAGATGTTTATCTGGGGTTTGATTTATGGACCCTGTTTCGTGGAACGCTGGAGATACGTTCGCTGAAACTATCCAATGGTTTTATTAAACTCATTCAATTCACAGATGGAAGCTTTAACATCGCCAATGCCTTGTCAAGCACAAAACAGATCGAAGATACTGGAGAAGAATTTCATATGGATATTAAAACCATTCAGTTGGTTAACATTGATGTGTTAAAGTTGAATGAAGAAAGTCAGGTATTGTTTGATTTTTTTATACACACCGGGAAATCTAAATTTAAAACCAGTGATAACCATATTATGGTCGCGGTAGAAAGCCGGTTTGATTTGACGGCTCTAAAGTCAGGCGATACAACTTTCATTAAGAAGAAACATTTTCAGGTAAGTACCGAGCTCGATTATGTTGAAGATCAGAAAATACTCACCATTAAGCCTTCCGAGGTTAAGCTTGAGAATGCATTATTTAAAATGTACGGACAGGTAGATTTTGATAATGATCTGTATGTTGATATTGCCATTGAAGGAGAAAAACCAAACTTCGATTTATTTCTTGCCTTGGCCCCTGTAGAAGTTACACCGGTATTTCAACGTTACGAGAATGCTGGCAAAATTTTTTTTAAGGCTTCCGTTAAAGGAAAGACCATTAATGGCAACAATCCTACTGTTTTGGCCGAGTTTGGGTGTGCAGAGGCTTTCTTTAGTAATAAGCTATCAAGCAAAAGACTCGATGACCTGTTTTTCAAAGGCTATTTCACAACCGGTATATCCGGCAAACTATCAACCATGGAGTTTGGCTTGATGGATTTTAGTGCGCGACCGGAGGCAGGAACATTCAGTGGCAATTTAGTAGTGAAGAATTTTGAGTCACCTGAAATTGATATGCAGATACGTTCAGATTTTGAACTTGATTTCCTTGCCGATTTTCTAAATATAACTGATCTCCAGGACCTAACTGGCCATATAGCACTCACCATGAACTTTCACGACATCGTGGATTTGGCCAATCCGGAAAGAAGCATTGAAAAACTCAACGAGTCATACTTCACCGAATTGGAGGTAAAAAAACTTGGCTTCAGAACAACGGCTTTTCATTTACCCTTTAGGGATATTGATATCAAGGCATCTATGGATGGGCACGAGGCTACCATTGATCACTTCCGCCTCAAAGTAGGTGATTCTGATCTAACTATCCAGGCAAGCATTAGCGATCTCCCTGCAATTTTGCACCACACAGCCGATCCGGTAATCGCATCGCTAGTAATTAAGTCTTCGTTGCTGAACATTAATGAGCTTACCTCAGGCGATACAGTGAATCGAAAACCCGTGAATGAGCAGATCAAAGACATGAGTATGAAATTCAAATTCAACAGTTCAGCACGTGCCTTTACAGAATCGCCAAATTTACCGGTAGGCGAATTTTTTATTGAGGATTTCTATGTCAAGCTTACAAACTACCCACACACACTGCATGATTTTCATGCGGATGTTTTTGTAGATGACGAAAACTTTCGCATAATAGATTTCACAGGCATGATTGATGAAAGTGATTTCCACTTTAAAGGCAAGCTCAATCATTACGATTTATGGTTTATGCAACAACCCGTTGGGGATACGAAAGTAGAATTTAAGCTCACCTCAAACCTTTTACAATTGCAGGACTTATTCTCCTACGGAGGAGAGAATTATGTGCCTGAAGATTACAGGCACGAAGAGTTTAGAAATCTAACTATTTATGGAAATGCCGAGCTGCATTTTAACAAAGGGCTAAAATCCTCTGATGTTTACATTGATCGACTGGAGGCGCAGATGAAAATACATCCCATGCGATTTGAGAAATTTAAAGGTAGAATTCATTATGAAGATGACCATCTGATGGTCGAAAACATGAACGGTAAGGTTGGCAAAAGCGAATTCACGGTGAACTTGAATTATGATTTAGGTACGGACAATGGCATCGGAAAAAAAGATAATCATTTTTCACTTCAATCGCGCCACCTCGACTTTGACGAACTGTTCAATTACAATCCCCCACCCCCAGGCAAACAACTTACTCCCGAAGATCACGAAGCCGTGTTCAATATCTACGATCTTCCCTTTACGGATATGACCTTTGATTTTGACATCAAGCATTTGAATTATCACCGGTACCTTATTGATGATTTTTATGCACGAGCCCGAACACAGGAAGATCACTTCATTTATATCGATACGCTGTCCCTGCGTGCAGCAGGTGGTGCGATAGGGATGAAGGGATATTTTAACGGCTCTGATAGAAACAAGATTTACCTAAGCCCGGATTTACGAATGGAAAACGTGGACCTTGACAAATTGTTGTTCAAATTCGAAAACTTCGGACAGGATCATCTGGTTTCTGAAAATCTTCATGGCAAAATAAGCGGAACGTTAACCGGTAAAATACATGTTCATGCCGATATGGTTCCCATTATTGATGATTCGGAAATTAAACTAGATGTAGAAATTACTGAAGGAAGATTGGAACGCTATGCTGCATTAGATGCCCTGTCCGATTACTTTAAAGATAAAAATCTAAGTCGCGTTTTATTTGATACGCTTCGCAATCAGTTGGATGTCAATATGGGTGTCCTTTCTATTCCAAAAATGACAATCAATTCAACATTGGGCTTCATTGAAATATCCGGCAAGCAGGATATGAACATGAATATGGAATACTACCTGCGTATTCCCATAAAGATGGTAACGCAAGTAGGCATACAGAAGCTATTTGGAAAGAAGGATAACGAACCGGAGCAGGAGGATGAAATTCAATTCCGGGATGAATCGAAAAAGATAAGATTCGTTAATCTGAAACTTACCGGTACACCGGAGAATTATAAAATTACACTGGGGAAGGATAAGTTACCTGCCCAGTAAGTACTAATTTATCGAACACTACTGTTCATTTTTGCACATTTGAAATTCTACAGTGTTTCCATTAGCAATAATATCACATGTTTCGTTGCTGGCATATTTATTGGGCAAAGGTTATAATTTCCAGTTTACCACCAGCGTTAGCATTGCATGCAGAAAGTCACTTCCTTTTTCCTGTTTGCCTCCGGGGCAGACCTGGATATATTAAAAGATTGCCCAACGGATCGTAACAAATATGTTGGCATTGGTGCCACTATATTTTTTACCGGACTTTTTGCAGCGTTTGCTGCAGCCTATGCCTTCTTCATGGTTTTTGATAACTACCTTATTTCTATAATCCTCGGCAGTACGTGGGGATTATTGATTTTTAATCTGGATAGGTACATTGTTTCCAGCATGCGGAAAGATGCGCGCGTTTGGCGCGAATTTGTTTCAGCTTCTCCCCGTCTGATACTTGCCATTGTTATCTCACTCGTTATTGCTAAACCCCTGGAATTAAAAATCTTTGAGAAAGAAATTGAACCAGAGTTGATCGTGATGGAGCAACAAGCCTATGCCAGGCAGGAGGCCGAAACCAAACTGCGCTTTGAAACTACCCTGTTTCAATTAAGACAGGATATCTCTCTATTGAAAAATGAAATAACTGATAAGCAAGTACAGCGCGATGAATTGGTACGCATAGCACAGGAAGAAGCTGACGGAACAGGCGGAAGCAAGCGAAGAAATCTGGGCCCGATTTATAAACTTAAAAAAGCCAATGCCGAGCACGCTGAACAGGAACT
>CAZQXC010000008.1:39152-42699 GCA_964597075.1 uncultured Roseivirgaceae bacterium
ACAGGAACTGGCTGCTATCAGCACATTAAATCAACAAAAAATAACAATTCTAGAAAATCAACTGACAACGCTGGATTCTGCGATGATGGCAGAAGTCAATACCTTAACCAGATCCAAACGCAATGGTCCTGCAGCACGACTGGAAGCCCTGAGTAGACTTACAGCACAAAGTTCAGCCATCTGGTGGGCGAATTTCTTTATAGTAGTGCTCTTTATCATTGTTGAGTCCACACCTATTCTGGTAAAGCTTATTTCGCGCAGCGGACCCTATGATTCCTTACTGAACATTACGGAGCATACGTTTCTTTGCAAAGAAGTGGAATCCATCGCGATTACTTCGTCAGCAACAAAACAACGGACGGAAGCTACCGGACAGCAAGAGAAAACCTTTGTTGAGCGAAGGCTGGATGCTGAATTAACCTAAATCATCCTCAGCAGTTTAGTACTTTTCACTTCTATCAAAAAAGCAATACCCCGTCTATTTTTTGCTCTGTATTCTTCCTTCCGAAACTAGTTGATCGGAATAAATTCTCTCCGTTAAAGTCCATATCTTACCCCCTAAAACGATTCGTTTATGAGTGAAGCGAAATTTTATTTATATGATTTAAAAATAGAAGTCATTGAAGGTGACAAACCCTTTGTATGTTCCCACCGCAAGGGTGATGCCTTTGAAATACGGGGCGAGAACCTGTATTTCAATTCGGAACAACCCTTTTCCCTGTATGCGCTTGCGGCATTATTGCCTTTAATCCCAGCCAAACAACGTCCATTAAACGAATTCGATTGGATGGCGACTGATCATATCATCGCCTGTCCGGATCCTCATTGCGGTGCGCGGTTTAAATTCAGTCGCATGGGCAAAAGGGAATTCACGCGATCTGCCACAACCATCGTTCCTTTGCCGGAGTATAACGACTGGAAAGAACGCGAATGAGCATGGAGCGCATCGAACTGGAATCTGGGTTTTCCATATCCAGAATCATAAAAGGCGGGTGGCAATTATCCAAAGGACACAGCAACCTGTCGTTGGATCATGCCATTCGGGATATGGAGGAATTTACAAAGCACGGGATAACCACATTTGATTGTGCAGATATCTATACCGGTGTAGAAGAACAAATCGGTGAATTTCTTAAAGTCTGGAAAAAGCAAAACGGTTCTACGTCCGGCATACAGGTACTCACCAAATTTGTTCCTGATGATGTCGTGCTGAACACCATCACGAAACGGTATGTAGAGAAAGTAATTGACCGTTCCTTATTGCGGTTAGGACTTGAACAACTGGACATGGTACAATTCAGTTGGTGGAATTATGCTGTTCCGAAATGGATCGAGACGGCATTATGGTTGAAGGAACTTCAACAAGCCGGTAAAATCCGCTTATTGGGTGGAACAAATTTCAACACTGCATCCATGCGTGCCATCCGGGAAGCCGGTGTACACTTTAAAACGATTCAGGTTCAATATTCTTTACTGGACTACCGGCCTGAAAAGGAACTGGTAACGTATTGTCGTGAAAGCAATACCTGGTTTTTGTGTTATGGCTCTGTAGCCGGTGGGTTTTTGAGTGAACGCTGGCTAAACCAGCCGGAGCCTGTGCCACCCTTCGAAAACAGATCACTGGTTAAATATCACCTGATGGTAAAAGAATTTGGTGGCTGGCATTTATTTCAACAACTTCTTAACGTCCTGAACACCATTGCCCGCAAACATCAGGTTAGTATTACAAACGTTGCCACACGGTATATCCTAGAGCGCCCCCAGGTTGGTAGTCTGATTATCGGGGCCCGTGATGCCCATCACCTTACGGATAACCTGAAGGTGTTTTCCTTTCACTTGGATGATGATAACTACAGTAAAATTCAATCCATTATCAGCCAGCGAAAAGGCCCTGCAGGCGATGTGTTTGATCTTGAGCGGATTAAAGATGGGCCGCATGGCAGCATTATGCGGTATAACCTGAATCAACTTAGCCTTTAGTCAGTTTCATCCATGTCAGTACAAACAAAAAAGTGGTCTTCACAATATGTATTTCTGCTGGCTTCCATTGGCAGCACAGTAGGACTTTCCAACATCTGGAAATTCACGTACCTGGCCGGTGAAAATGGCGGTGGTGCCTTTGTTCTGATTTACCTGGGTTCACTAATGGTTCTGGGAATCCCCATTTTGGCTGCAGAGATGATGATTGGAAAACGAGGGAGGCGCAGTACGGTGGGCACTTTTGCCGTATTGCAGCAACGGGACGGACTCCATATGGGCTGGAAATATTTTGGATGGATCGCGATGGTCACGGTATTCCTCATCTTGAGTTTCTACAGCGTCATTGCCGGGTGGACATTAGATTATACGATTACCTCACTCCGGGGTGGTTTAAGTATGCAGGATACTGCATCCATTTTGGAAAACTACCAGAACTTGTTAAGCGATCCGTTCCGGATGATGCTAGGCCAGGCCATCTTCATCGGACTTACTGTTTTCATTGTAGCAAGGGGTGTAAAAAAAGGACTTGAACAAAGTATCCGCTGGATGATGCCCACACTTTTTATTATCCTGTTAGCCCTGGTACTCTACAGCATAGTAATTGGTGAATTTCAGAGAGCCGCAACCTTTTTATTTGCGCCTGATTTCTCCAAAGTAACACCACCAGTGGTCCTTGCCGCTTTTGGCCAAGCGTTTTTTTCACTGGGCATTGGTGTTGGCGTGATGCTAACCTATGGAGCATACATGCCAAAGGATTCTCCGGTATTGCAATCGGCCGCCATCATTGCCTTTTCTGATGGGTTGATTTCCATTCTTGCCGGACTGGCCATATTTCCAATCGTCTTTCAATATGAACTCTCCCCTGCTGAAGGTCCGGGATTGTTGTTTCTTACCTTACCGATAACCTTTGCGTCACTCCCCGGTGGCGGCTTTATTGGGTCATTTTTCTTTCTACTGCTCTTTTTTGCTGCCCTCACCTCTTCCATTTCTTTACTTGAGTCGATCATTTCTCACCTGGAAGAGATATGGAGAAGCAGTCGTGTACGCATTACGGTATTGTCTGGAATATTGCTATTCCTGACCGGACTCGGCACGGTGTTTTCCTTTAACCACCTCGCGGATTTTGCACCGCTGAATTTTATTCCGCCATTAAAAGGGAAAACCATTTTCGGCTTGCTCGACTATTTTGGTTCCAACCTGCTGATGCCCATAGGCGGCATTTTGATGGCCATTGTGGGTGGATGGCTGCTCTCCCGCGATATTGTGCGTTCCGAAATGAATATGAACAGTACCCTGCTATTTAATGCCTGGCGGTTTACGTTACGGTTCCTTGCACCCCTGGCACTAGCGTTGTTATTCTTCTATAATCTGTAAGCAATAGCTAAATTTTGCGCTGCTTAACAAGGTAAAATTAAGCTTTGCTCTCTTCCTAACTTGACAATCAATTCAAGATCAGGCTTCATGAAATCTCAAGCAAGCAGGATATGAGCATAAGTATAGAATACTACCTGCGTATATCATTTAAGAAGGCAGGCCAGTGCTGCAGGCACATATGTGTGTAGCCTAC
>CAZQXC010000009.1:0-42616 GCA_964597075.1 uncultured Roseivirgaceae bacterium
AATTTCTTTTCCAAGATGATCAACTGTTTCTGGTGAAACGACTAACAGATTCAGGGTAATCTTTTCGGCCAATCGATTAATGCGATCTTTCCCGTGAATGTTTACGGGAAACGCTACGGTAATATCGCTCCAACCATCGGCTGCGAAGTATTCCGCCATCTTCATGGAAGACACGGTGATTTTATTCACACTTGCTTTCCGAAACCACCGCCCAACTTCATGCGACTGATGCGTTTTAAAATGCGGACGGAAAATGACGTTGTTTGTTCGCGCCTTCTCTGCCATGATGGCAATGTTAGACAAACATTTTTGTTTGTCTAACAGGAGGGTTGGTTCGGATAGTGAGTAATAAATCACTGCTTAAATTTGCTTAAAAACTCAGCAGGTGAAAGAATAGGGATACCACGGAAGGGATGGAGCAAGTGCAGATCTGGATCACTGGAGACTATAGCCGAAGCGGTACAACTTACGGCAAGTTCCAAAAACATATTATCTCTTGGGTCGCGACATTCTACAATTTGAACAGAGGTCTCTTTGAAATGTCCTCTTTGCTCAATTAGTGAAATCATTTTTAATCGATTTTGAGTGGTTGATACCGTTCAAATTTCTCGCGTGTGAAAGTTGTCGCAAATTCATGGAAAGTTGCTTTAGAGAATACAGCTATGCCTCTTTGCCAGACCAGATCATAGGTTTGCCGGGGTGTAGAATGTGGCAAGAGATGGGCGCTGATCAGTACATTGGTATCAATAACAAAAAGATCAGTCATCATTTTTAAGAAGTTCTTCCAAAACTTCAGGTGTTAACCCATTGGCAATAGCCTGGTTGCCAAATTCATCTAATAGGGTTTTGTATGTCTCGTTAGTAACATCGTTTGCTGCTTTTTTTAGCAATAAGGTTAAGGCTTCAGAAATTTGTTGCTGCTTATCCGCACTAAGTTGATGGTAGATTTTTCCAACACTGTCATCAACCTGAATTACTATCCTTTCCATCTTCTTTCCTTTATAACCTAAAGATAAGGATAAAAAACTATGATCTATTTTTTGCCGGAATCACCACCCAATCCCATAATCCTCCCCGTGATTACTCGATCCGCCCCAGAAGCTACCATTTATCCAATCGAAATAAATGGCGTTTACCGGTCCGCTGGTTCGTTCACGATAAGCGATGCGATAGCCCATCTGCCCAAGCTCTTTACGCGACCAGGGGGGCATTTGATTGTTCAGGATCAAAGAGCCGGGTTGTTTTTCATGGTTGCCAAAGCTGGAATACATCTGGTTGGTTAGGAAGCTTGGTGCTTCGCAGGCTTCCTGAACAGTCATGTTAAATTCTACCATATTCAGAAAGAATTGAATAAGCAACTGATCCTGCTCATCACCCGCTTGCTTGGCAAATGAGATATATGGTTTGCCATCTTTCAAGGCCATACTTGGTGTTAATGTAACACGCGGACGTTTGCCGGGCTCAACTACGTTAAACGGATTTTCTTTTTCGTTCAATACAAAGCTTTGCATGCGCTGACTCATGCCAATACCTGTGTTGCCCGCAATGCAGGCGGGTACCCAACCACCACTGGGAGTAACGGAAACTACCCACCCTTCTTTGTCGGCTGTTTCAATGGATGTTGTGCCGGCAGCAAAATCTTCAACGTATTTTTCATCCATGGGATGGTACAGGTTGCTCTGCTGGTTGCCCCAGTTTTTTAGCAAGTCGGTGTAAGGGTTCATCTTTCCTTCAAACGGATACGGATCGCCCGGTCCAATTTTCGGATCGTTGCGTTCAGCATTGATCAGCTTCGCACGTTCTTTTGCATATTCTTTTGAGAGCAAACCTTTCATCGGCTCTTCCGGTGCAAAAGCAGGATCACCATAATAAAAATCGCGATCTGCGAAAGCAAGATTCATCGATTGATACAACGTGTGGATGTACCGTGATGTATTGTATCCCATCGATTTCAGATCAAAGTTTTCAAGGATGTTTAGCGTTTGCAACATCACCGGACCTTGTGTCCATTGTTGAAGTTTGTACACCTCAATGCCTTTGTAGGTAGTCATTAAAGGCTCTTCAATCTTTACTTTCCAGTTTGCCAGATCTTGTTCCGTAATCAATCCGCCTTGCTCTTGGCAACTCCGGGCAAATTCTTTCGCAATGTCTCCCTTGTAGAACCGATCGTAAGCAGCATAAATTGCCTCCTTTCTTGACTTCCCCTTCTTCAATGCCTGCTGTTCGGCTTCTACCATTTTCTTCAGTGTTGCCAGCAAATCTTTCTGTACAAAAATTTCACCGGCATAAGGCGCTTCACGTGTTTCGCCCGGGTGCGTTAAGAAAACCTTCTTTGAATAGGGCCACTCTTTGATTCGGTTCTTCTCGCGTTCAATGGAATTTGCTGTTTGCGCTTCAATCGGATAACCTTCAGCCATTTGCATGGCAGGTGCAAATACATCATTCAAGCTCATGGTGCCGTATTCGGCCAACATGGTTAGTAATCCTCCCGGTGTGCCTGGTGTTACGGCTGCCAACGGACCATATTGAGGCGGGTATTTCATATCCTTATCTTTAAAGAACTGGGCAGTAGCTCCGGTTGGCGCTACACCAAGAGCATTAATGGCAATTACTTTTTTTGTTTTCGGATTGTAAATGAGTGCCTGCGTTTCACCTCCCCAACTCAACACATCCCACATGGTGCAGTTGGCAGCCAGTATGGCACACGCGGCATCCACCGCATTTCCCCCTTTGCTGAAGATCATAGCTCCGGCTGTTGCCGATAACGGTTTGCCGGTAACGGCCATCCAGTGACGACCATGCAGGGGTGGTTTTTGCGTGGTTACCGGAAAGGTATTGAACGATTGGCTAATACCAGTAAGGGAGATAAGTAGAAAGCTTACGAAAGTAAAAAACGGTCTCATAGGTTTTGGTTTTAAAAGACACACCCAATATGCAGGGACATTAAATATAATTCTATTTTCTGCATGGAATCGTTAAACTTTTATAAGCAGCAGTATTTAACCATACAAGGATGCAGTTGTATTTGAATTGTTACATTTGAAAAGATCTTTATCGCTATGCTGAATCATGTAAAAGAGGCCACTGAATTCCTCCAAAAGAAGATTAAGCACAAACCGGAAGTAGGGGTTATTTTGGGTACAGGGCTTGGAAATTTATTTATCGATGCAATAAAAAACCCAATATTTATCAACTACAATGTTATCCCTCATTTTCCGGTTACCACCGTAACCTCGCACAAGGGTCAGTTAATTTTTGGCGAGGTAAAGAAAAAACACGTGATGGTAATGCGCGGCCGCTTCCATTATTATGAAGGTTATAGCATGCAGCAGATTGCTTTGCCCATACGGGTGATGAAATTATTGGGTGTTGAAAGCCTGCTGGTTTCCAACGCTGCCGGAAATTTAAATTTAAAGTGGCATAAGGGCGAACTGATGATACTGGATGATCACATCAACCTTCAACCCGACAATCCGCTGCGGGGAGAGAATTCCGAACTTTTCGGCCCCAGGTTTCCGGATATGAGCAACCCATATTCAAAATCGCTAAACGCTAAGATTCAGAAGATTGCCAAGGCAAATAAAATTAAGTTGCATAAGGGTGTATATGCGGCTGTTCAGGGCCCGAGTATGGAAACACGGGCCGAGTATCGTTACCTACGGATACTGGGTGCAGATGTGGTAGGTATGAGTACAGTACCAGAAATACTGGTGGCTAATCATATGGGCATTTCATGTTGCGCAGTTTCGGTACTGACCAATGATTGTGATCCCGACAATTTGCATCGCGTAGAACTTCAGGATATTGTTGATACAGCCTCAACTTCGGAGAAAAAACTGGTCACACTTTTTACAGGGTTGATCGGGAATTTATAGGAAACAGACAACTGCAATCGTTAATAGATTAAAATGAATCCAAAATCATTTCAGCATACTCGGACTGCGCCTCGGCCAATCTTTGGACTGGCAAGGGCATGTGGGGATTGGGCGCAGCGCTGGATGGAGTATGCGGGCCTGCCTGCCGGTAGGCAGGGCCATGCGGCCCTGGAGCAAACAGGGTTAATACATAGAGCATCTTATTGTAGTATACTGACTTTGAATACGATTCAAGTATTAGGTACGATTCCGAACAATTGTATATAGGCATTATGATGAATGAAATAAATGAAGCCATCGATTTTCTTCGCAAGCGTGGCATTGACAAACCTGAAGTGGGCGTTATTCTAGGTACCGGTTTAGGAAACCGGTTTGTGAAGGAAATAAAGTCACCTATTTTTATAAATTACAATTCGATTCCGCACTTCCCCATTTCTACGGTAGAGCATCACAAAGGTCAATTGATTTACGGTGAGGTAAAAGGAAAGAAAGTATTGGCCATGCAGGGACGTTTTCATTATTACGAAGGCTACAACCTCAGGCAAGTGACCTTGTCGGTGAGAGTAATGAAGCTGCTGGGAATAAAAAACTTGTTGATCTCCAATGCTGCGGGTAATCTGAATCCCGCTTGGAGGAAGGGCCAGCTTATGCTGATTGATGATCACATTAATCTTATTCCCGATAATCCCTTACGGGGCGAGAATTATGAATTATTCGGCCCTCGCTTTCCGGATATGAGCGAACCGTATTCAAAAGCGCTCAACAAAAAGCTCAGGCAGATCGCTAAACAAAAAAAAATAAAACTCAATGAAGGTGTTTACATTCCTGTTATAGGCCCTAACCTGGAGACACGTGCCGAGTATAGATTTTTGCGCAAGATTGGTGGTGATGCCGTTGGCATGAGCACCGTGCCTGAGGTGATTGTTGCGAACCACATGGGTTTACCTTGCTGCGCCATTTCTGTGCTTACCGATGATTGTGATCCGGATAACTTAAAGCCTGTTAACCTTAAAGAAATTGTGAAGGTGGCCGGGAAAGCAGAGCCAAAGCTTACGGAGTTATATACGTATCTGATCAATAAACTTTAGATATTACTGTTATAGTAGTAATTTAAGTAAATTTCATGCTTTAACTTGATACTATTGTTGTATAATTACCTTTATAGCAGTAATTGTATTAAAAATTTCTATATAATGTAATATTTGCAATATATTTACCTTTATAGCGGTAAATTTAAATGTTAAAACAACCTGAACTAGGAAATATTGTAAGATACCACAGAAAGAAATCAGGTCTTTCTCAGGCCGACTTTGCCAAAATGATTGGCGTAGGCAAAACAGTAATTTATGATTTGGAGAAAGGAAAAGAAACTATTCAGCTTGATACGCTCACAAAAATTTTACAAGGGTTGAATATTGCTGTAAAACTAGACAGTCAACTCATGAAAGAATTTATTGATGCGAAAGGTTGAAGTTTATGTAAACGATCAATTGGCTGGATATTTATCAGAGACTACTGATAGGAAGTATCTATTTGAATATTTCAGTGATTATTCCGGCCATCCTGTTTCACTGACCATGCCATTAACTAAACGCTCCTATCAGTTTGATTTTTTTCCTGCCTTTTTCGATGGGTTGTTGCCGGAGGGTCCACAATTGGAAGGACTTCTTCGACAACGGAAAATTGACCGTAATGATTACCTGGGTCAGTTAATTGCTGTAGGTAGCGACATGGTTGGGTCGGTTACAATTAAAGAAGTTAAGCCGTGAACCGCTGCCCTATAACCTATGAGTGGTGTGATGATGCAAGGTATTCTGAAGCAGGACTTCGATTACTTTCTCCACGACTAGCGGTGCTTCACGATTTTCCTTTCACAAAAGCAGAACAAGTGCGGGAAGCTGTAGCACGAGCAGCAAAAATGTCTATTCAGGGTGTGCAACCCAAACTAAGTGTTAAGCTCAATATCGGTAAGGGGATTTTTGAAGTGACAGATACCGGAGGGACGTTTATCATAAAACCTCCGCAGGATTATTATCCGGAACTTCCGGAAAATGAAGACCTTACTATGCGGCTGGCAAGGGTGATGGGTATTGAAGTACCGCTGCATGGTATGATTTACGCTGTTGATGGAAGCCGTTCATATTTCATTAAGCGATTTGACAGGCTGGCAAGAGGTAAGAAAACAGCCGTGGAGGATTTTGCTCAATTAAGCGGTAATACCCGGGAAACAAAATATAAGTCGTCCATGGAGAAAGTAGGGGAGATTGTTGAGCAGTACTGCACCTTTCCCCTCATTGATAAATTAAAACTTTTCAGGCTAACCCTATTTAGTTTTTTATGCGGAAATGAGGATATGCACCTGAAAAATTTTTCACTGATTCGCAGGGAAGGAAAAATTGAATTGTCGCCTGCTTATGATTTGGTCAATTCAACCATAGCGTTATCTAAACCAACAGAAGAAATGGCATTATCAATAGCGGGTAGAAAAAGTAAACTTACCCGAAATAATTTGGTAGATTATTTTGGAAAGGAGCGGCTTGGGCTTACCGAAAAGGTAATTGAACTGGAATTAGCGAATGCCGAGCATTGTGTAGAACAGTGGAGAGCAATCATTGGTATAAGTTTCTTGTCTGATGAAATGAAGGAGAATTACTCTAATGTTATAACAGAGCGATCCCGAAGAATTTTTGGAAAGTGACAGTATTTCACTAATAAGCTGCACTATGTGTTGCAGAATTTAATTCTTCAGCTTGGCTTTCAGAAAATCGGCCGTATAGCTCCCTTTGGCTTTTTTCACCATGTCCTCAGGGGTGCCGGCAAATAACAGTTTACCGCCTTTTTTCTCTCCCCCTTCGGGCCCAAGGTCAATAATCCAGTCGGCAGATTTAACGACTTCCAGGTTGTGCTCAATGACAATCACCGTATGCCCCTGATCTACCAATCCATTAATGGATTTTAATAATTTGGAGATGTCGTGAAAATGCAGCCCGGTAGTGGGTTCATCAAAAATGAACAGGATGCGCCCATCTGGTGAGTTTTTTCCCAGGAACGAAGCAAGCTTTACCCGTTGCGCTTCTCCACCGCTTAATGAACTGGAGGATTGACCGAGTTTAACGTAGCCCATCCCCACATCATGGAGCGGAAGAATTTTTTCATAGATCGATTTCTTGTATTTGAAAAATTCCAGTCCATCTTCAATGGTCATGTCGAGGACATCAGCAATAGTTGCATCGTTGAATTCAATTTCCAGTACTTCCTGCTTAAATCGCTTTCCATGACAGCTTTCACATTTCAGAAAGATATCGGCCATGAATTGCATCTCCACCTTTATCTCGCCTTCACCTTCACACGTTTCACAACGACCGCCTTCCACATTAAACGAGAAGTGTGAGGGTTTGTAACCGCGTTGCTTCGCAAGGGGTTGATCAGCATACAACTGCCGGATGGCATCATAGGCTTTGACGTACGAAATCGGATTGGAGCGTGAGGATTTACCAATAGGATTCTGATCTATAAATTCAACCTGGGTAATTTGTGAAAGATCACCCTCCAGTTTATCGTATTTACCGGGAGATTCTGCAACCGAACCACTTAAGCGGCCAACTGAGGGATAAAGAATTTTTTTGATTAGCGTGGATTTACCAGAACCACTGACACCCGTCACTACTGTCAGTACCCCTAATGGAAATTGTACAGTAAGATTTTTAAGGTTGTTTTCCCGCGCACCGGCTATAGTGATGGAATCTTTCCATTTTCTTCGTTTGGCCGGAATATCAATTTTGTCCTTTCCTGTTAAATAATTGGTGGTGTGTGAAACAAACTTTCCCTGCCCGTTGGTCAGGCGGGCATTCAGGTCTTTCAACGACCCCTGGTACACCAGTTGTCCGCCATGCGCCCCCGCTTCGGGACCTATATCAATTAGCTGATCGGCAGCCCGCATGATTTCTTCTTCGTGCTCAACCACAATTACGGTATTACCTAAATCACGTAACGATTTGAGCACTTCTATCATGCGTGTGGTGTCTTTTGGATGCAGGCCAATACTAGGCTCGTCCATAATGTACATGGAGCCTACCAAGGCGCTGCCCAACGAAGTGGCCAGTTTTATGCGTTGGTATTCTCCACCGGAAAGTGTGGAGGTAAGTCGATTCAAGGTTAAATAACCCAAGCCTACCTTTACCAGATATTCTAAGCGGGTGGTTATTTCGGTTAATATTCTGCTGGAAACTTTTCTGTCATATTCGGGTAGCTTGAGCTTGGTAAAAAACTCCAAAGCATCCTCCATGGATAACAAGGCGATATCGATTATGGATGTTTTGGCGATCTTTACATAATGGGCATCCTTCCGTAATCGTGTCCCTTTACAATCGGGGCAGTTTGTTCTTCCGCGATAACGCGAAAGAAGAACACGATATTGAATCTTGTGTGTTTTTGATTCCAGGTATTTAAAGAAGGCATGAATACCACCGAAATATTCGTTGCCATTCCACAGTAGGTCTTTTTCTTTTTCTGTTAACTCATGATAAGGCCGGTGAATAGGAAAATCGAACTTAATACCGTTTTTCAATAAGGGTTTAAGCCATTCACCCATTACCTCACTTCGCCAGGGAGCAATTACACCCTCATAAACCGAAAGTGATTTATCGGGTATTACCAGATCTTCATCGATCCCTAATACTTTTCCAAAACCTTCACACGTGCGGCATGCGCCATAGGGATTGTTAAAGCTGAAAAAATTTACGGAAGGCTCGGTGAACTTTATCCCATCCAATTCAAAACGATCAGAGAAATACAAAGGCTTGCGGCCTTCAACGTATATGATACACTCATCCGATCCTTCATAAAAGGCAGTTTGAATGGAATCTGAAAGCCTGAAAACGGTATCCTCATCGGTTGCCTTTACAGCAGCGCGGTCGATGAGTATTTCCATGCGCACATCTTTGGCGGATGCTTTTTTCTTTTCCGCCAGAAGATCTTCTATAAATTTTGGCTCGCCATCAATCAATACACGTGCAAAACCTTTACTGAGTAACAGGTTTAATTCATCCTGGATTTTCCCCTGCCTGCCGGCAGGCAGGTTCCCTTTTTTAAGGGTAAGCGGACTGGCCACCATAATACGCGTGCCTTCCGGGAGCTTGTTGATTTCATTCACGACATCGGTTACCGTGTCGCGTTTCACCTCTTTGCCGCTTACCGGGGAATACGTTTTTCCAATGCGGGCGAACAACAGCTTCAGGTAATCGTAGATTTCAGTCGTTGTTCCTACGGTTGACCGGGGGTTGCGGGTATTTACTTTCTGTTCAATAGCGATAGCCGGAGAAACCCCCCGGATATAATCCACCTCGGGCTTTTCCATTCGACCCAAAAACTGCCGGGCATAGGAGCTTAAGCTTTCGACATACATGCGCTGACCCTCGGCAAACAGCGTGTCAAAGGCCAGTGATGATTTACCTGATCCGGAAAGTCCGGTTATTACCACCAGTTTATTCCGGGGAATGGCTACACTCAGGTTTTTCAGGTTATTAACTCGCGCCCGTTTGATGATGATGTACTCTTTGGGGTCGAGGTTGTCGAGTTGGGTGTCAGTCACGAGGGTATCCGGGTTCACCGGTGTAAATTAATAATTTAAGCTATGGCGTGATGAAATAAAAAACACCACCCGCAGGGATGGTGTTTCCATTAACTCAGGTTTATTATTATCAATTATCGAAGTCGGGGTCATAACTCGCTTCGCGGCTTGTTTTAGCTCCCCCTTCGTCATCGTCTCCAAAGCTATCATCGTCACCACCCGATTCAAAGTCGTCATTTGAGCCATAGTCATCATCCCCGCCACCATCATTATCAAATTCCTGAGGTGCACCGGATTCCACATCATAGCCGCCATCGCTGTTTTTGGTTGCCGGAACCTTTACCAGGTATACAGCATCATCAGTTTCCAGCGGAAACACGAAAATGGGCTCCTTCTTGGCATTCATAATGCGGTTAATGCTGCTTTCGTACCCATTTGGGTACTGCCGCTTTAAAAGTTCGTGCAGGTCCTCATTCAGGTTCTCCAGGCTTTTAATAATTCGCTTTTTACTGATAGACATAGGGTTTTAGGCTCAAAAAATAGAAAACAAATACCTAAAGAATTTTAGTTACAGGCAAGAATTTTGCAGAAATTATTTGCGCTCATTCTGAATATTTATATCTTTTCAACCTTATTGTTCCACTAAACCCCCATACAATATCGAGATAGACTTCTACGTTACCTAAATGTGAGTTAGATGATAGAGAACAGAAGCAGTGATAGCGAATTAGTGTTGAGCTATCAAAATGGTAACGAAGGAGCTTTTGAGATGCTTCTACACCGCCATAAATCGAGGTTGTATACCGCAATTTACCTGATCGTTCGCGACCGCTACGTGGCCGAGGACTTGTTGCAGGAAACGTTCATTAAGGCGGTAAACACCATCCGTGGAGGCAGGTACAATGAAGAAGGGAAGTTCCTACCATGGATTAGTCGTATTGCGCACAACCTGGCCATAGATCATTTCCGGAAAAAGAAACGTTATCCGGAAATCGTGTTGGAAGATGGAAGCCGATTGTTCAACTCGATGGATTTTTCCGAGGAGTCAATGGAGTCGAAGCAGATTATGCAAGACACCAAATCCAGGCTCCGGGGGTTCATCCGGGAGTTGCCAACCGAGCAGAAACAGGTGCTGATTATGCGGCATTACCTGAAGATGAGTTTTCAGGAAATTGCCGATCGCACCGGGGTAAGTATTAACACGGCTTTGGGCAGAATGCGTTATGCACTCATTAATCTCAGGAAGAAAATGAACAATAACCAGCTTGCCTATGATAAAGACTTTTACCCAAGACGACCTGATCAGGTATCTATACCACGAGACAACGGAGAAGGAGACACAGGAAATTAATAAAGCCCTGCTTACAGATTCGGAACTTCAGGCGATGTACACCAGCATGAGCGCCCTTAAAAAAGAAATGGACGCGACTAAACTGGAGCCTTCAGCTCAAACCGTTCTGAATATCCTGAGTTATTCACGAAGTACTTCATCGGTGAAGCATTAAACATGAATTGACCGTTGGTTCTTGCCAACTGTCATTAGTGTGTTTTCTTTGCCCAGTGAAAGTACTGATACTCCATCAATTCTACCATACACCTGCTGCGGGAGGCGCCATTCGTTCGTATTATCTTGCCCGCGCTTTAGCCGATGCGGGTATTCAGGTTATTGTGCTCACCACCCATAATCAGTCAGCAGTTCAAATGACTACTGATGAAGGGATAGAAGTGCACTACCTGCCGATAACGTACGATAACCGATACGGATTTTTTAAGCGTATTCATTCATTCTTATTGTTTATGTGGAATACCGTAAAGTATGCCGGCAACTTTCGTGATGCGGATGTGGTGTACGCCATTTCAACGCCACTCACTACTGGCCTTGCTGCCATGTGGATTAAATTCCGGTATAACATTCCATACTATTTTGAAGTGGGTGACTTATGGCCCGAAGCGCCCGTGCAAATGGGCTTTATAAAAAATCCTGTACTAAAATTTATTCTCTACAAACTGGAGAAACTCATTTATAATAAATCTATAGCGGTTGTAGCCTTGTCGCAGCCTATTCAGGAAGCCTTAGAAAAAACAGCCCCCGGAAAAAAAGTACACCAGATTCCGAATATGGCGGACACTGATTTTTATAAACCTGAAACCAAACGCACTGAGCTTGAGCAGCGCTTTGGTGTTCAAGACAAGTTTGTTGTTTCCTATATTGGAACGCTTGGTCTTGCGAACGGACTGGAGTACATGGTGCATTGCGCGGAGCGTACACAGGCAGAAAACATTAACCTTCATTTTTTGATTTGTGGAGATGGAAAAATGCATGACGACCTGCAACGCATGATCACTGATAAAAAACTTACCAACATTTCGTTAACCGGATTTCTTAACCGTGATGCCGTGCGTGAGGTGTTGAATGTTACGGATGCCGTACTGGTGAGTTACAGAAATTTACCCGTGTTGGAAACCGGCTCACCGAACAAATATTTTGATGGGTTGGCAGCCGGAAAACTTATTGTGATCAATTTTGGGGGATGGATTAAGAATGAACTTTTACAAAATAACTGTGGTATTGCCGTGAATCCCAACGATCCGGATGATTTCATTCGTCAGATCAAGCCTTTTCTTGTTGATCCTGAACATCTGAAAAATTATCAGCAAAACGCGCGTAAACTGGCAGAAACAACCTATTCCCGAAGAAAAGTGGGAAACAGGTTCGTAGAAATATTTCTGAAGCAGTAGCTTTAGCGATGCGAAACCTATACCCTCTTCTCTTTCTGGTGGCCTTGGCCTGTTCGCCATCAAACAAAGAACAAGCTGATCTAGGCCAACCATCGGATGAAGAAGAATCAACCGGATCCATTAGCTTGGATGATCTTCAAGGCGAATGGCAGCAACTCACCGAACGGGAGGATGGGTCATTTTTTATTTTCAAACCCTGCGATGCCGATAATATGATGATGCGGGTAAGCAGTGACACGCTGATGATCGGCTGGGGGCAGGACGCTACACTGGCGTTAATCAAATCGTTTTACACGGATGAAGCTGGCCGCTTAGTTATCACCGTTCACGATCAGGATGAAAACATTATGCGCACCTATTACATGCAATGGGAATATGACACAGACCCGTTAACCAAGTGGTACTTTTTCGACATGGATGAACCACCGATACTAATGGCTCATGAAGATATAGTAGGTAACTACACGGTTTACCAACAGCCATGCAGTGAATGCTGGGATGATTGTGAGGATGAGTAATTTAGAATAGGCAGAGCAGGAATCCCTTAAATCCTTTGTCTGGAAAAGGATCGCGGGTCAGTGCCCGCGATAACAGCAAGATTTTTCAGATCACTTCTAGGATTGTCGTGCAATTAATTCTTCTGTAAATCCTTTTAAAATATTTTTTGATATTTTATTTCCGTTGATTTTTTCCAGACTCTTGAAGCCCTTTGTAAAATACTGATTGATTTTCTTTTCCGTAAGCAACGGAATATCGAGTTGATTGTATAGCGTTTTTACAGCCGTTATTTTTTTCTGTTTATCGAATTTTTTGGCTTCAAGCCAATGATTTAATTCTTTACGTTGTAACGTACTGGCTTTTTCTAGTGCAGTAATCAGCAAAAAGGTTTTTTTATCGGCAATAATATCGCCACCCACCTGTTTGCCAAATTTCTTAGGGTCAGCATAGGCATCGAGCAAATCATCCATCAATTGAAAACCAATACCGATGTTGATGCCAAATTCCCGTAAAGCTTTACAGTCTGCGGTGCTGGCATGGGCAAGTATACCGCCCAACTCCAGGCTAAATCCAAGTAACACCGCAGTTTTTTGTTTGATCATGTGCATGTACTTTTCAACAGATACGTTATCCAAAGTTTCAAATTCCATATCCCATTGCTGGCCTTCGCATACTTCGGCTGCGCAGGCATTAAAGGCTTTTAAGACTTTTGTAAGTATGTCTGGTTCAAGGGTTAAAAACATATCATAAACCCGAACCAGCATAACATCGCCTGATAAAATTGCGGTATTCACATTCCACTTTTCGTGCACAGTAACGTTACCTCTGCGCAGCGGTGCGTTATCCATAATGTCATCGTGCATAAGTGTGAAGTTGTGAAAGGCCTCAACGGCTACGGCATACCTGACAACCGGCTTTACGTTCTTTTTAAAGAGTGCATAGGCCATCAATACCAACAGCGGACGCATACGCTTGCCACCAAGCCCCATGAGGTAACGGATGGGTTCATAGAGTGAGTCAGGGGCTTGACCAAATTTATGTTTGCTTATTTCCTGATCGATCAGTCGCTTATAGGTTGAAATTGTCTGCATGGAGTAATAAATAGAAAAGCAAGATTATTGTTTTGCGAATACAAGATCAATAAGTCTTTTGTCGACATCGGTTTTCTTAACCTTTACCCGCACCTGATCACCGAGGGTGTAAATTATCTTATTTCGCCTGCCTACAATACAATAATTCTTTTCATCGAATGCATAGTAGTCATCATCCATATCGGACATGCGGATCATACCTTCGCACTTGGTTTCTATAATCTCCACATAAATACCCCATTCGGTAACCCCTGAAATCAAGCCATCGTAGGCGTTATCTCCGGCCATAAGTGACATAAATTCAACCTGCTTGTATTTAATAGACGCGCGTTCGGCATCGGCTGCCCGTTTTTCGCGTTCGGATGAATGCACACACTTGGGTTCATACTCTGTTTTGCTAACGGGTTTTCCTCCATCCAGGTAATGTTGCAGCAAGCGGTGAACCATCATATCGGGGTACCTGCGGATGGGGGAGGTAAAGTGTGAGTAATGATCGAATGCTAAGCCGAAATGCCCTTTGGCTTCCGTAGAATATTTTGCCTTGGCCATCGAGCGTACCGCTAGTTGCTGCAGCACGTTTTGTTCAGGCTTACCTTCTATCTCGTTCATAAGTTTATTCAAGGAACGCGACACAGATTGCTCATCCACGTTCAGCCGGTGACCGAATTGTTTGGCAAAGTTGGCAAAGTCTTTTACCCGATCTGGATCCGGGTAATCGTGTATCCGGTAGACAAAGTTATTCTTCTCCGGGCCTTTTTTCTGATTATAGATGTGCGTGGCCACGCGCTTGTTGGCGAGTAACATAAACTCCTCAATAAGTTTATGCGCATCTTTTCGAACTTTAGGAATTACCGCCAGGGGTCTTCCTTTATTGTCCAGTTTAAACTTAACTTCAGTCGTTTCGAAATTTACAGCACCTTTAGCAAAGCGTTCTTTTTTAAGGTTTAACGCCAGATGATTTAATATTTTTAATTCTTCTGCGAACAATCCCTTTCCGGTTTCAATTACTTCCTGTGCTCCTTCGTATGCAAATCGGTGATCGGAATGAATAATGGTGCGGCCAAACCATTCAGTAACGATCTGGGCATTTTTATCCAATTCAAAAACGGCCGCGAATGTAAGTTTATCTTCTTTGGGTCGCAGCGAACACAGTTCATTCGATAACCTTTCGGGGAGCATAGGAATGGTTCGATCCACTAAATACACTGAAGTTGCCCGATCAAACGCTTCTTTTTCCAGGTTTGAATTCGGTTGAATGTAGTGTGTTACATCTGCGATGTGTACACCCACTTCATAATTTCCGTTTGACAAAATTCTCAACGACAGGGCATCATCAAAATCCTTGGCGTCTTCCGGATCGATAGTAAACGTAGTTACGGCACGAAAGTCTTTACGTTTTTTTATTTCTGCAGCGGTTATCCCCTCAGCAATTTTGCTAGCTTCCTTTTCAATGGTTGGCGGAAACTTAAAGGGCAGCCCGAACTCGGCCATGATGGAATGAATCTCGGCATCGTTCTCACCCGCCTTACCTAAGATTTGAATAACCTTTGCTTCCGGATTCCCTTCTCCATCGCCCCAGTTCAATACCTCAATAATTACCTTATCATTTGATTGAGCATTATTAATGTTGCCCTGGGAAATAAAGAAGTCTTTGTGAACTTTCCGATAATCGGCCACCACAAAAGCAAAGTTTTTGGAAAGTTCCAGTTTGCCTACGTATTGATTCCTGGCCCGGTGGATTACTTCCGAAACCTTTCCTTCCGGATGTTCACCATGACGCGAAGGCAGTATCGTTATTTTTACAGTATCACCATCAACGGCCGAGCCGAGATCACGGGCTTTGATGTATACATCGGGACGGTCTTCACCAATTTTTATATAGGCAAAGCGTGAGCTTACATGATCAACTATTCCGCTAAGTGTTTTTCCCTTTTGGGCGCTGGCATAGGTGCCATTACTGAGTTCTTTGATTTTTCCAGCCTCCTCCAATTCATATACCGAAAAGGTCATGGCTTTGATATCATCGCGCTTTTTCAAGCCCAGCTTTTTAGCAATTTGCTTTATGCTATAGGCACGGCCTGACGCTTCGTTCAGTACAGATAGTATTCCGGATTCAAATTGTTGCTTGAAGGAAGGAGCGGCTTCGTTTTTATTTTTATTTCTTTTCTTCGACATGTTGATTAATAGGTGAGCTTTTCCGGATCCATTCGATTATCCCAGAACCTCAGCAGTTCGATTTTGTTATTGTTTATTCTGTAAAAAAAACTGATTTGTTTTACTACCACACAACGATGGACACTTGGTTTTTTTTCTGACGAAATAAAAAGCAGAAGGTTATCTGAAATTAACTGGAGGACTTTTTCGGTTCTATCAATAAAATATAATACTCCTTGTTGACCCCAATGTTTATTTAAATATTCCAAAATGTTCACAAAGTCATTTCGTGCATTGGGAGACCAAAAAATTTGATAGGACATTAGACACTATACTTATTCTTTAAATCACAAAACACTTCTTCATGAGGTATTACTTTTCCATTGTTGAAATCTTGCTCAGCACGTTCAATGCCTGATTTTAGCGAATCAGGGAGGTCATCCCAAAAATCTTTCCCATGACTTTTTGCCAGTAGGTCATCTATGATAAAGTCAAGATTTTCTAAAATTCGTGGATCGTTGATTTGATCAATTTTTTTCACGATTTCTTTTCTTACTGTGTTGGTGTCCATGGCACTTAATTTCCTTACGAAGGTAACGAAATCTATTGATTGGCTATAATGATGTTTTTCTCGTCAATTAGGGGATGGCTCTTCATACGAAGGTATAATTGAGTCAGCACGACTACATCACTAACACAGTAGTCTTTAATTCGTTCCAAGTCTTTTTCTTTATAGTAAACGGAGTTTACCTGGCTACCATCAATGCCATTTTTACTGGAGGGGATATTAAAAATGGTGGCTAGCAAATCAAGAGAGGTGTAGTGCTTATAATCGCCAAACTTCCAGAGTTCCATGGTGTCCAGGTGATTGACCTCCCATGATTTGCGTCCGGCAAGATTGAGGGGCGGGGGGAGTACAATGGAATTTACCAGCATGCGCCTGCTCATATAGGGATAGTCAAATTCCTTTCCGTTGTGGGCGCAGAAACGGACTCCGTTGTCGAGCTTTTCAAGCATTGCTTTGAAATCCAATAGCAGCGATTTTTCATCGTGTCCATAATAGGCTTTTGTTTTGAGCCCTAGTTCTCCGGATTCTGTATCGAAGAGTTTCCCCACGGCAATGCAGATAATCTTTCCGAACTCGGCATAAATACCGGCCCGTTGATGGAACAATTCTTCATCGGTTATAGTCTCTTCCCGTTTTAAAAAAGAGGCCTTTCGTGACCATTGTGTCTTTAACCGCTCAGCAAGACTGCTAAAATTGTCAGTGCAGGCCACCGTTTCAATATCAAGAAAGAGGATGTCTCGTAGCTCAGAATTCATGTGCGGAAGTTACGAATTGTCTGGAGGGAAGCAGAATTTCTATCGGGGCGCTGTTCATAATTTTCGGATCCGTATGGCAAATGCTTCTGATGGATTTTTATGGATTAGTTGGTCAATTTCCGCACTTGTAAAGCCTTCTTCGCGCAAGCGCGGAAGGAGCATGGTGTGCAATGCGGTATAGCCTCGGAACGCAACGGCATCAGGGTTCACTACATCGTACCACCCGGCATCATGCGAGATTAGGGTGCGGTGTAACAGGTTATTTTCTTTCATGTACTTAACAAAAGTTACATATTGTTCGATAGTTTCAGGATGCACATAGTCAAATTCCACCCATACACCTTTCGAGGCCATTTCGTTGAATACATTAAAATCCTTTTCATTTTGAGCATGCACCCAGATGAAGGCATCCGGTGCAACACCGTTAGCCATTAGGATTTTTAGCTCTTCTTTAGCAGCCGCACCATCACCGGAATGAACAGCAACGGTCATTCCGGTTTCCAGGTGGGCAATGGCTCCCGCTTTCATGGTTTTTCGTTGGGCTTCCGTAAGTGGTCCCTGATCTGCACTTAGTTTCATAAAGCCCGGACGAATACTGGTACCGTCAATGCCATTATTAAATTCATCAATCCATCGATGGGCGAGTTGTTCGGCACTTTCGGTAAAAACATGCTTGGGCAGATATTTTTCATTTACTGCACCATAATACCCGGTGTTGGTAACGATATTGATGCCACTGGCCTCAGACAAGCGTTTCAATAATTTAACATCGCGACCAAGATAGTTTGGGGTAAACTCAATTAACGTTTGGATGCCCAACGGCTTTAATTCAATCAAATAAGAAAGTACTTGATTAAAAACCGTATCCTGATTATAACGTCCAGGTGTGATACTATCGGCACCTATAAAATCAACCAAAATGTGTTCATGGGCTAGCGTGACTCCTGTTTCCGAGGCCCTGAGTTTGCCTGAAACAGCTAGTAAATAAGTTGATTTTTCCTGACACGAGAGTGTAGCTAAACTTAATACCAGCGTAACCAATAATATGCGGTTGCTATTCATGAGTGCAGAATTCCTTCCATGTTCAATTCTTTAATATAAATAAGATTTTCCTTCCGAATGGAATCGGGCACGAAAACAAATCGCTTATCAAAGATAGTGGGGCCAATGTAATAACTAACCCAGTACTCGTTGTTCAAATGAAACACGGCCGGATCAATCGGTTCAACCAGGGCTGCACTTTCGGCCGGAACCGTTTCAATAAAATGACGGAGTACCGAGGTTTGCTGTTCCTCTCCATTTTTTTCACCATATCCTTTACTGGCCACCAATGTGTTTTCTATGGGGAATGGATTTTTATTGATCAGGTAAACTTTCCAGTCATCACTTTCCCCGGGCTGCTGTTTACGGGCAATGACCACGGTAACATTCTTTACTTCAGTAATTTCAATATCGCGAATCATACCAACTCCATTTCAAAAAGTTCTGCAATTTTGGTTTTGAGGATTTCTTCTACGGATTTTATATTTTGTTTTTGTCCGAGCTCCTTTTCCATAGACGTCACGGCTTTGTCGGGTATGCCACATGGAATGATGTAATCAAAGTACTTCAGGTCTACATTAACATTAAACGCCAGCCCATGCATGGTTACCCAGCGACTGGTTTTTACGCCGAGGGCGCATATTTTTCTGGTGCGTGTCTCGTCTTCCGGATCAATCCATACGCCTGTCATGCCGGCAATCCGGCCGGCCTCAATTCCAAATTCTTTTAGTGTTTGGATAACCGATTCTTCCAGCAAACGCATGTATCGGTGAATATCCGTAAAGAAGTTTTCGAGGTCAATCACCGGATACCCAACGATCTGTCCGGGACCATGGTAGGTAATATCACCCCCACGGTTGGTTTGATGGTAGGATGCGTTAATGGTGTGGAGGTTTTCCTTTTTTATTTTCAGGTTGGCTTCGTCACCGCTCTTTCCAAGTGTAAACACGTGCGGGTGTTCACAAAAGATCAGAAAATTTTCGGTCGGTGTTTGTCGTTCAGCCGGTAAATCACGGTTAACTTTTTTGATTTCCAGAATTTTTGAAAAAAGTGAAGCTTGGTAATCCCAGGCTTGTTGATAGTCGATAAGACCGAGGTGAATGAACTTTGTTTTGCGATTGATTACTTCGTTCACTTGATTTTATCCAGTTCTCCCTTCAGGTAATTGATCGATTCAATTGGATCGGGCTCTACTCCGTTTTCTTTTGCCAGGTAAAAGGATACCCAGTCGGTTAAATGAATAAGATAGTAATACTGTTCCAGCAGTGAAGCACCTTCACCCACCATGTCAATAATCGGGTTTGATTTTTTCTCAAACAGATCACGGCAAATCTCCATTCGTTTTTCAACCCGTTCGTGATCATGATCAGAGTACATGTATATCACCTGGAGCATCGGCATCAGGGTTTCAGGAAATTGCCAGCCCACCAATTCGTTGTGGTTCATTTCCGGAAAGGTATTGATGTGCGCCAGTTGTTTAGCGTTTTCATTAAGCTGTTGCTGGAAGCGAAGGGCCATTGCATATAGCCGGTTGTCGCAATAAATTACCGGCAGCTTGCCTTTTAATTTACGGGCAATCAACTCAGCTTCGTTTTGAATTCCCTTCTCCCCCCGATCTAAAAATTGGATGGCATTTTCTGTTTCTTTAAAAAAGGTTGAGCCTATCAGGTTGGTATGATAAAGTACCGATAGCAAGGCAATCATGTTATACGCTAACATAGCCCGCGGGCTGTCGGAACCGGCTGGCAGTTGAATATAGAACAAGTTGTATTCACGGGCTATTTCCAAAAGTTTTCCTCCCGAAGCGATGGCAATAACGTGCGCGCGTTTCAGCAAAGCCTTATTCAAGGCCGCAATGGTTTCTTCCGTGTTGCCGCTGTACGAGCAGGCAATGAATAGTGTATGCGGGCTAACAAATTGGGGTATGTTATAGCTTTTACAAACCGTGATGGGGATGGGAACCCTTCCAAAGGTGAGGGACTCAATCAGGTTGGCGCCAATGCCTGAACCGCCCATGCCGGCAATAACCACGTTGCGGATGTCACTGCCTGGCCGTACCAAATCTATTGATTCGCTGATTCTCAGAGCTTCTGCCAATTGGCGGGTGAAGCTCTCAATGTATTTCTTTGTGGTTGACATATTGGTAAATTCTTTTCAAAGGTATTATTAATGTGCGAATTTAGAATGCTGATAACGAAATTGTAACATTATATGTCGGATAAAGCCGCCCTTGGAAAGAAAGGTGAAGACCTTGCAGCTGCATACCTGAAGCAAAAGGGTTACAGGGTTGTTGCGCGGAACTTTCGCCACAAGCATGCTGAGATTGACCTGATTGTGCAAAAGGAAAACTGGTTGCTGTTTGTGGAAGTAAAAGCACGCAGCTCAACTGCGTTTGGTGAGCCGGAATCGTTTGTTGATTTTAAAAAGGGAAGAAAAATTTTTGAAGCGGCAGAAGAGTACATTTTTACCAACGACTGGCATGGGCACATTCGGTTTGATATTATCTCAGTTAAGCTGTGCAACCCGCCTGAGATCAGGCATTTTGAGGATGCTATCAATTAACACTTAAGCACCAAAACACAAAGTAACTTAGCTTCCCTTATTATTCCGGTAAATCTCTTTTCCCTTATCGTTCCACTCAACCTTAATGTAGGGTGTTACATTTTTATCGAAGGCTTCTTTCGGATAGGCCACTAATTTTTTTCTGCGGCCACTCGGGTAATATTCGTACCAATCACCAATTTTTTGATCCCACTTGTATTCTCCGGTAACGGCCACCTGACCGTTGTCAAAAAACATGTAGTAGTTGCCTTCTTTTTCACCAAATTCTATAGGTATAATTTCCTTTGGCTTTTTACGCTCTACCGGATCGTAGTAACTCACCAGGGATTCCTTCGGCCACCCCCGAAAATATTTTTCCTTATCTTGCAACACGCTATCGCGGGTATATTTCATCCAACGGCCATGTTTCAAGCCTTTGTAATAAATACCGGATTCCAACACCACATTGTTTTGAATCTTTTTATACGGACCATGCACGAGCACTCCTTTTTTTGGATCAAATCTGCTGGTTCTAATGATTTCCCTGCGGGCAAAATCGTAATAGTATATATCCCGCACCAGTGTTTCCGGTACCTCAGGTTTTTTCAGGTAGAAAAAAGTTTCATAAACGGTGCGTTCTCCAACACCTTTTCTTGAAAATCCCTTCTTAGTTTTAATGCCATAGAAAACTTTTTTCTTGGGCTTTTTCTTTTTAGGTGAATTTATAGGCTCCTCCTCTTTGGTAAAATCAAGGTTTACCGGTGTGTCAATGGTAAACATGCGGTCAGGAGTCTCCTCCTGGGCAAGCAGGGGAAAACCCATAAGGAGCAACAAACCGGTCAGAAGTAATAGCCGAAGACGCATACAGTTTAAAAAACGATATTAAAATTGAGAAAGTATACGCAAAATCGCAATTACCCCCTCCGTCCTGCGGACACCTCCCCCTGTTAGGGGGAGGAATAGTCTGAATAAAACTTTAGGCTACAAACTCAACGCTTCGCTTAATGAAATTCGTTAAGTCAGCTCCGGTAAGCATGTTTTGCGATAAGAGCGCCAGATCAAATGCCTGCTTGGCTAATTTTACCTTTTGTTCTTCGGTTTCCGCCTTCAGTATTTTTTGGACGATACTGTGATTACCATTTATGGACACATTATAGCTATCGGGCATGGAACCCATAAAAGCATAACCTCCTCCACCCATTTTGGCCATATCCTTCATTCTGCGCATAAACTCACTCATGGTAATCACCACGGGCAATTCGTCCGTAGCCATGGCACTTACGGCCACGGTCATGCTGGTATTGTTAATAGCTTTTTCGAAAATACCTTTTAGTTGCTCCTCTTCTTCTTTTGATAAAACACTTTCATTTTTTTCATCCTTATCAATGAGCTTATCGGCCGTGTCGCTATCTACCCGTTTGATTTGAGTCTTTTCCAGTTTCTGTTCCAGGGTGTTGATAAAATGGTTGTCGAGAATGCCGTTTAACAACAATACATCATAGACTTTATTTTTAGCTGCCTGTATAAAGCTATCCTGTTTTCCGGCATCAGTAGTGTACAGATAAACCAGTTGCTTGTCTTTGTCGGTTTGGATGGCTTTTACCTTTTCTTTGTATTCATCGAAGGTAAAGTATTGTGAGTCCACATTTCTAAATAGCGTAAAATCTTTGGCGCGATCGTAAAATTTCTCATCGCTGATAATGCCATACTTTACGAAAATGTTAATATCATCCCATTTCTTTTCAAAGTCAGGGCGATCTTTCTTGAACATATCCTGAAGTTTATCGGCCACTTTTTTTGTAATGTGCTGACTGATTTTTTTTACGTTGGAATCGCTTTGCAAATAACTGCGCGATACGTTGAGAGGAATATCAGGTGAATCGAGCACGCCATGCAACAACATGAGAAAGTCGGGCACAACATCTTTTACCTCATCGGTAATGAATACCTGGCGAGAATAGAGTTGGATTTTATTCTTTTGTACCTCGAAGTCGTTCTTCACTTTTGGAAAGTAAAGTACACCTGTCAGGTTAAAGGGGTAATCCACATTAAGGTGAATCCAAAACAACGGGTCTTCCCCAAAGGGATACAACTCCTTGTAGAAACTCAGGTAGTCTTCATCTTTTAGATCATTGGGCGACCGCATCCATAGCGGTTGCGTGTTGTTGATGATGCGATCAGACGTTACCGTTTTATATTTCTTCTTGCCCTCCTTGTCTTCACCGTCTTCCCCGCCCGACTGAACGTCTTCAGCCGTTCGGACGGGAACACTTTCTTCTTTCGTTCCAAACTTAATTTCTACCGGCAGGAATTTGCAGTATTTTTCAAGAATGCCTTTTAATCTCCACTCGTCCAGGAACTCTTCTGAATCAGCATTGATGTGAAGAATCACATCGGTGCCACGGCTTCCTTTCTTAGTTTTCGATAATTCAAATTCGGTGGAGCCATCACAGGTCCATTTGGCGGCTTCACTTCCTTCCTGGTACGATTTTGAGATAACCTCAACTTTATCGGCTACCATAAAAGCGGAGTAAAATCCTAATCCAAATTTTCCGATGATATCTTTTGCATCGGCTTTGTCTTTAAATTTTTCTACGAACTCCGCGGCACCGGAAAACGCAATTTGGTTAATGTATTTCTTAACCTCATCGGCTGTCATGCCAATGCCTTTGTCGCTCACGGTGATGGTCTTTTTCTTTTTATCGAAGCTTACTTCAATTTTTAAATCCCCCAGTTCGCCATTGAATTCACCCAGGGAAGTCAGCTTTTTTAATTTCTGAGTGGCATCCACGGCATTGCTCACCAGTTCACGAAGGAATATTTCGTGATCGGAATAAAGGAACTTTTTAATGATCGGAAAGATGTTCTCGGTATGGATGGAAATAGTACCTTTTTCCTGTACGGCTGCCATAGTGTAGCTTTTTTCGGTTAATAGTTAAGATTTTGAGGGCTCTAAACAGAAATCCCTGTGTGCGACAGGGATTTCAAATGTTGTTCCAAAGGTGTTTTGGTGACAGGTTGGCAGCCGTTACCGAAGTCTTTCTGAATCCCTAACAATCCGCTCATCCTTTCTGATAAACCGGATGGCTAACCAATTTGAAATAACGGCAACACCGGCCAATATAAGCCAAACCATGCCTACGCCTCCCTGGTATTGTTCTGAAAGCTTTGAAGTGAAAATCACTGCGCTAAACATAAACCCTGCCAGCACTAATGAGTTTAAAGCACCCAGTTTGATTTGGAGTAGTCGGTTGTCATAGCGCCTGATGGTAATAATAGCCAGGGTAATGCCAGCCACCGCCAGGATGGCCGTTAAGGAGTAGGGCAAGTAAATGTAGGTGTTGTTTTGTAGCAGATAGAAGGGTGTAAGGGTTAGGCTGGCATCATCCGACTCGACTTGCCAAATGGGTTGAACCAAAGCCACAACAAGTGATACTATGGTTATGATCAGAAATACCGTTTGAATTCTTTGCCACATAGCAGGGTTAATTTAACTTGGTCGGCAAATTACTATTTCAGGGTTCAAGATTCAACACACATACGTATCAGGATATCATAACTATCTTGATAGCTTGAACGTTGAGTCCTGCATAAGTATATGAATACTGCATACATAGTCGACATTATCAGAACGCCCATCGGTAAATATGGGGGTGCACTGGCCTCTGTCAGGCCGGATGATTTGGCTGCACACGTAATAAAAAAGCTTGTGGAGCGAAACCCTTCCATTGATGTGAATGGTATTGAAGATGTGATTTTTGGCGCGGCCAATCAAAGTGGTGAAGACAACCGCAATGTGGCACGTATGGCATTGTTGTTAGCCGGGCTTCCTACAACGGTAGGTGGAGTAACCGTAAACCGATTGTGTGCCTCCGGATTGCAGGCCATCATGGATGCTTCACGTGCCATTATGTTAGGGGAGGCCGAAACTTACATTGCCGGAGGTGTTGAAGGCATGAGCCGTGCACCTTTTGTAATTGCCAAGGCACAAGAGGCTTTTTCTCGTAAAGCAGATGTTTATGATACTACCATGGGTTGGAGGTTTATCAACTCAAAGCTTTCGAAACTTTATCATCCATATGCTATGGGTGAAACTGCTGAGAACGTTGCGGAGAAGTGGAAGATAAGCCGTGAAAAGCAGGACCAATTTGGATTAGCTTCTCAGGGAAAATATCAACGCGCCCATGAGGCCGGAAAATTTAAAGATGAACTTGTTTCCGTACCGGTTCAACAAGGCAAGGAAATTATTCAGTTTGATAAAGACGAACATCCGCGTGCAACATCGCTGGATAAACTGGCTTCCTTAAAACCAGCCTTTAAAGAAGGAGGTACAGTTACGGCTGGAAATTCATCGGGCATTAACGATGGCGCGGCTGCAAGTTTTTTGGTCAATGAAGAAGCATTAAAAAAATATGCGTTAAAACCATTAGCAAGGGTGGTGTCGTTTGCCATTGCGGGTGTTGATCCTGCCTTTATGGGCGTTGGGCCTGTGCCGGCCGTTCAAAAAGCACTAAAGCGTGCCGGACTAAAAATCCAAGATATTGGTTTGGTAGAATTGAATGAAGCCTTTGCTTCGCAATCATTGGCATGCATTCATGACCTTGAACTTAATCCTGAGATTGTAAATGTAAACGGAGGGGCCATTGCCATTGGTCATCCTTTGGGGTGCAGTGGAGTGCGCATCAGCGCCACACTGATTCATGAAATGAAAAAGCGAAACGTAAGGTATGGTGTTGCCACGATGTGTATTGGTGTAGGGCAAGGGGCGGCAATCGTGTTTGAGAACTCCTGAACGCCTCCGATGCCCCGATACTTATTCGAAATAGCCTATAACGGAACCAACTATGCAGGCTGGCAAAGCCAGGCGAATGCAACGGGCGTGCAGACCGTGGTGGAGCAGGCATTAAGTAAACTTTTCCGTACGGAAATCAAGATACTAGGCAGTGGAAGAACGGATACCGGTGTTCATTGTGTCCAGCAGTTTTTTCATACGGATATTGAGAAAACCTTTAAAAAGGAAGATTTACTTCATCGTTTAAACTCCTTTCTTCCACGCGATATTGCCATCCGATCTATTCGACCGATAAAACCGGAGGCTAGCGCCCGGTATGCTGCGGTTGAACGCACCTATGAATATCACATTACGATGGTAAAGGACCCCATGCAGACAGGGTTGGCACTTCACTATTTTAAACCGCTGAATATTCAAACCATGAACAAGGCTGCTGCGTTATTACGCGGTGAACATGATTTTGAATGTTTCAGCAAAGTAAAGACCGATGTAAATCACTTTCTTTGCACCATAAAAAAGGCTTCCTGGAAAAAAACAGGAAACAAATTGGTTTTCACAATATCCGCTAATCGGTTTTTGCGTGGTATGGTAAGGGCAATTGTGGGCACATTACTGGATGTAGGCACTGGGAAAATTTCAATGGACGAATTCAACAACATCATTACAAGCAAAGACAGGAAGAGAGCAGGTGCCAATGTTGAGCCACATGGATTGTATCTGGCACACGTAAAATATCCCAAATCAATTTTTATTGAATAATTTCCTTGCCTCTTACAGGGGCCAGGAGTAAGGCAGATGGACAAAGAACAAGTCAGTAGCGGAAATATCATCGACTTCAAGGTGCTCAAACGCATCATGAAATTTGTGAAGCCATATAAAGGCAGGTTCTATTTCCTGATTTTCTTAACGCTGGCCATCGGTGTACTCACACCTATTCGCCCATTGCTCATTCAATGGACACTCGATAGCCAGGTGGCTTCTGGCGATTATAACGGCATGGTGGTAATGATGCTGATACTGGTGGGACTTTTACTGGTTCAATCGGCAGCACAATATGTGCATACCTACATGTCGGGATGGATGGGACAGCAAGTAATTCGCGACATCCGCACTGCGCTGTTTAAACATTTGGTTAGTCTGCGTTTACGTTTCTTCGACAAAACCCCCATTGGCCGGTTGGTAACACGAACGATATCAGATGTTGAAACGCTGGCGGACGTTTTTAGTGAAGGACTGGCGGCTATGGTTAGCGATCTTCTTCAATTGATTTTTATTCTGAGCTTTATGTTCTATCAGGACTGGCGTCTGGCCCTGCTCAGTCTGGCAACACTTCCATTATTACTTATCTCAACCTATATCTTTAAAGAGAAAATAAAGGTTGCGTTTAATGATGTACGGAATGCGGTAGCCAACCTGAACACCTTTGTGCAGGAACATATAACCGGTATGAACGTAGTTCAGATTTTTGCCAGTGAAAAGCGTGAGCACGAAAAGTTCAAAGCCATTAACGAAGAACATAAGCAAGCCAACTTAAGGTCTGTGCTTTATTACTCTATTTATTTTCCGGTAGCTGAAATTATTGCTGCTGCCGGTATAGGCTTACTGGTGTGGTATGGCGCAAAGGGTGCCATTAATTTTGAAGAAACAGGGATCACCATAGGAAAGCTTATAGCGTTCATCATGTACATTCAAATGTTTTTTCGTCCTATCCGCATGATAGCCGATCGTTATAATACTTTGCAGATGGGAATCGTGAGTTCATCGCGAATCATTAATCTGATTGATAACGATGAGCATGTTCAGGTAAACGGCACGTATAAACCGGATCATCTTAAAGGAGAAGTGAAGTTTGATCATGTTTGGTTTGCATATGATGGCGAAGAATATGTGCTAAAGGATGTAAGCTTTGATGTAAAAGAAGGTGAGATGATTGCACTGGTAGGAGCAACCGGTGCAGGTAAATCATCCATCATCAATCTGCTAAACAGATTTTACGAGATTAATAAAGGCACCATTGCCGTAGATGGTGTAGATATCCGCCAATATGATTTAGGCCAACTAAGAAAAAACATTGGTGTTGTACTGCAGGATGTTTTCCTTTTTTCAGACACCATCATGACCAACATTACCTTGGGCAATACGGACGTCACCGAAGAAATGGTATGGCATGCAGCAGACCTGGTAGGAGCGCGGAAATTTATTGAGCGTCTTCCCGGTCAACTCTCGTATAATGTAATGGAACGTGGTGCAACGCTTTCTGTTGGGCAACGTCAATTGATTTCTTTCATCCGTGCCATGGTGTACGATCCGAAAATACTGGTGCTCGATGAGGCCACCTCATCCGTAGATAGTGAAACAGAACAGATGATTCAACAGGCCATCGATAAGATGATGAAAGGAAGAACATCCATTGTTATTGCGCATCGTCTTTCCACCATTCAGAAAGCCGATAAAATTCTGGTGCTTGATCTCGGTGAGATTCGTGAAACCGGCCGTCATGATGACTTGCTGGCAAAGGATGGCCCCTACGCTCAACTGTATAAAATGCAGTACAAAGAATTTGTTTGACTCCCGACTGATTAAACCACCCAATTGGCCTTATCAAAATAGGCTAATAATCAGCGAATAACGCCAAATCGGTTATATTTGCTCTCAATGCGCCTATCAAAGTCTCTGATTGCCGGAATCCTATGCCTCTTTGTTGCTTCTACCCTATTGGCACAAAGACCAAAAGTCCATCATGGCGGCAAGCTTATGCATACCCGTACGCAACACAACTATAATGTAATTAAGGTTTCTCGCTCCAAGGCAAAAACGATCTGCCCGATTTTTGAAGATACAGGCTATCCGTTCCATGGAATAGGTATTAAGTTGGGGGATCCATTTGCGGTAACTTATAAGTACTATGCCAATAAACACTTTTCATTTGGTGTTGATTTTGGCAGATCAGCGAGCGGATTATACAGCAGCTATTATCGGGAAGTCTTTAATGAATTTACAAGACCTGATACACTGCAGGAGAATCAAAGTACAACCTACCTGGCACACAAGGCTAAATCTGATTTTGTAGGTGAAATAAAAGTACTCTACCATATAAAGGCCGATAAAATCAGTCAGGGTTTACAGATGTATGCTGGTTTGGGCTGGGAGTGGCGTTACCTGAACATTCAATATGATTACCTGGTCAACGATGGCATATTTGATGATAACATTGAATTTATAACACGCAGTAGATTTACCTATGGGGCACAGGGCACAGTAGGTATAGAGTACTCCTACTTCAAAATGCCGATCTCCGCCTTTATGGAACTGGAAGTTTTTGTTGACTTATTACGCGACCCGGGTTTCTACAAAATTCAGGGCGGAGTAGGACTGCGCTATGTTTTCTGATTATTCTTCTGCAACCTGAAGCTCGTCCTTCGCAGTTTGCTTCTCATATAAATCTCTGTAAAATCCTTTTGCCGCCAGCAGCGATTCATGAGTACCCTCCTCTACAATTTTGCCATCTACCAAAACAACAATCGTATTTACCATTTTTGCTGATGAAACCCGATGCGAGACAATAATGGTGGTTCGGCCCTTCATAATCCGTTTCAGACTATTGAGAATATTATTTTCTGTTTTGGTATCCACCGCAGAGAGGGCGTCATCCAGCATTAAAATTTTCGGGTTGTTAACAATGGCACGCGCTATGGAAACCCGCTGCTTTTGTCCGCCTGAGAGGGTAATGCCCCGCTCGCCAACACGTGTATTAAAGCCTTGTGGAAACGCTATAATATTGTTGTAGACATCCGCATCACGTGCTGCCTGAAATATTTTTTCGTCATCAGATTCATCCAGACCGAAAGAAATATTATTGGAAATACTATCACTGAATAAAAATACATCTTGCGGTACATAGCCAATCTGTTTACGCAGATGATGCAAATTGTAATGCGCAATAGGAATATCATCAATTAATATTTCACCATCACGCACATCGTATAAGCGGGCAGCTAAAGCAGAAACAGTACTTTTTCCAGAGCCGGTTGTTCCGATAATTGCCAGTGATTCTCCCGGATGTATGATGAACGAAACATTTTTTAAAGCAGTTATGCCCGTATCAGGATATGTAAACGTAACGTTTCTGAATTCAATTTTACCTTGTATCTCTTTTTCAAGATTTTTCTCAGAAACAATAGTGGGTTGAGTTTTAAGAAATTCATTAATTCGTTTTTGGGAGGCCTCGGCACGTTGTACCAGGCTACTTGTCCAGCCCAGTGAAGCTACCGGCCAGGTTAGTAAATTCACATAAATGATGAACTCGGCTATATTACCAAGTGTCAAGTTACCGCGAATTACTTCTGTACTACCTGCATAAATTGTAAGAATTGTACTTAATCCAATAAGTCCCATTATGAGGGGAAAAAAAAGCGCCTGCACTTTGGTGAGTTTTAGTGATTGATTTTTGTATTCATCACTTTCGAGTTCGAATTTTCGGAGCGATTCATGCTCACGATTAAATGACTTTAAAACTCGAATACCACTGAATGCCTCCTGAACAAAAGTTGAGAGTCGTGATTGACTTTTTTGGATTTGCTCGGAGCGTCTTTCAATAATATTGTTAACTAAATAGATACTCAAAGAAAGCAAAGGAAGTGGTAGAAGGGCATACCATGTTAGCTGGGCACTCACATGGAACATCCACGGAATCAGCATTAAAAACAAGGTAATGAGCTGTAAACCATACATGATGGCCGGTCCGAGATACATGCGCACCCGGCTTACATCTTCAGAGATGCGGTTCATCAAATCTCCTGTATTGTTTTTACGATAGAAACTTAATGGAAGTGCCTGATAGTGTGCAAAGATTTCGTTCTTCAAGTCAAACTCTATATGACGCGACATCACAATAAGAGTTTGACGAACGAGGTAAAGAAAAAATCCTCGCAAGAGTGCCATCAGCAAAATCAAGCCGGCATAGAGTAAAATGCCAAAGGCAAAAATTTTGAAAAAGTCGCCCTGTAAGGAGAGTCCCTCAAATGAACGGTAAATACTAATGTTGTCCGTCACCAGGTTTAGGGAATGCCGTACCAGTTGTGCGGGTATTATCTGGAAGGCGTTAGAGATGATAACAAAGAGTGTCCCCAGCAGAATGAACCGCTTGTATTGGAGTAAATATTTATTGAGGTATTTGAGCTCCTTCATGTTATAATATTTGGCGAACTGTCCTTAAAACGAAATAAAGCCTTTTAAGTTCATGCAAACGTTTGAGTTCGTTGAAATGAAGGTAAAATCCGGTAACTTTGCATCGTTTTCAAGAGGAGATTATGCCGCATGAAGCGGCTTGTAAAAGTAGCACAATCATCACTAAAACAAATCTGATGGAGATTAAAGAACTTGAGAAAGTAGAGCATGCCGGACTGTTTGGCACGGTGGCTCACATGGGGCATGAGCAGGTTGTATTTTGCTATGACGAAGCCACAGGGCTTAAGTCGATCATTGCCATTCACAACACAACGCTGGGGCCTGCACTTGGCGGCACACGCATGTGGAATTACACCAATGAACAAGAAGCATTAACCGATGTACTTCGTTTGTCTCGCGGCATGACGTTTAAAGCATCCATCAGTGGATTAAATCTGGGTGGAGGAAAAGCTGTGATAATTGGCGATGTCAAAACCATGAAGACAGAAGCGTTCATGAGACGCTTTGGAAAATTCGTGAACAGCCTGAGTGGTAAGTACATCACAGCAGAAGATGTAAACATGAAAACTGCTGATATGGAGTTCATAAGCATGGAAACCAAACATGTTACCGGATTGCCGGAATCGATGGGCGGTGGAGGAGATCCATCACCCGTAACAGCCTATGGAACTTTCGTGGGCATGAAGGCTGCAGCAAAAAGAGTATATGGAAACGATAGCCTGACCAATAGAAGAGTTGTCGTGCAAGGAGTAGGTCAGGTGGGTATGAACCTGGTAGAGCATTTGGTGAAAGAAAGTGCACAGGTTTATATCACTGATATTTCCGATGAGAAAGTAAAAGCATTGGCACAAAAGTTTGGCGTAAAGGCTGTGGCTATGGATGCCGTGTATGATCTGGATGTTGATATTTATGCACCCTGTGCCTTGGGGGCAACCCTAAATGACGAAACCATTCCTCGCTTAAAATGCAGCATTGTTGCCGGTGCGGCCAACAATCAGTTAAAGGATGAAGTAAAGCACGGCTATATGCTGATTGACCGCGGCATTACCTTTGCCCCGGATTTTTTAATTAATGCCGGTGGCTTGATAAATGTATACAACGAATACCTCGGCAATTACAACCGCGCCAGGGTGTTTGAACAGGCTGAAGGTATTTATACTACCTGTTTGAATATTATCCACTATGCAGAAAAAGAAAAAATCAATACGCAGGAAGCGGCCATAAAGCTTGCTGAAAAACGGATTGAAGAAATTGGCCGGGTGAGAATACCCCGTTAATTAAAAGTTATTTTGTAAAGTCGTCTGTTATTCCGTTAGCAGACGACTTTTTTATTCTATTTTTACCCGTTCTTTGAAACATGCTTAATCGTAGAAGCCTCCGCATAAAAGTCATGCAAAGCCTCTTTGCTTTTCATCAAAGCAAAGAAGCCAATTATCTTCTTTGCAGGGACCATATTGAAAATACGTTTTCTCCCGACTTGAATTCTATGGAAGTTCAGGACAAAAAGGAGTTAACGCGTCAACGAAAGGAAGCCCTAAAATTATTGGATACCGTTTTTGAGAAGGATGCCCCTGTTGAACATGAGGATGAAAAGATTTTGAAGGTTGTTAAAGCCGGACTGAGTCAATACGAAAAAGCGGTACGAAAAGACACTACACTATTAAAAAAGAACCTGTCGCAGGACGTTGAGAAAATTTATAAGCAGTATATCGCTGCTTTAACGTTAGCGGCTTCCATGGCTGATGCAGCACAAGCTGATAAGAAAATTAATCACGCCAATTTTTTACGAAATCAATGGATTGAGGCCTTTCAGAAGAGCAATGAGCTCAAAAAAGAATCCCTGCGCTTGAATGCATCCTGGGAAAAGAATTTTGAGCGTGTGCGGTTGTGGTTCCGTGATGTAGTCAAGCAGGATCAAGACTACATGGCTTACCTGGATAAGAAATCTCCATCAGTGGACGAGCAGAAAAGGTTAATAAATCATTTCTTCAGACGAATCATTTTAGGCAAGACTAACATAAATGATTTTTTCGAGGAAGAGATTTTACATTGGGCTGAAGACAGGGACATCGTAAAGGGAATGGTAGAGAAAACCGTAAAATCATTTGACCCAAAATCAGGTGAGCCCCTACAACTGCATCAACTTTCGTTAAACTGGGAGGATGATCTTCATTTTATTGAGCACTTGTTCACAGGGTCAATTGACCTTAGCCCCGAATACCGAAAATTAATTGCTGACAATACCCGAAACTGGGAAGTAGAGCGACTACCCCTCACCGACAGGGTTATACTTGAAATGGCCATAACCGAACTCATCAGTTTTCCCAGTATACCGGTTAAGGTTACCATCAATGAATACATTGAACTGGCTAAAAACTACAGCACTCCCAAAAGCCGCCAATTCATAAACGGCATTCTGGATGTCATCTCAAAGGAGTTGAAGACTAAAGGTGGGATAAAGAAAAGTGGCCGGGGGCTTATGGATAACAAGTAATTGTTAAAATCCCGTTAAAACCTCAATTTTTTGGTTGCTTAACTGTTTCTAAACCTATGGGGGTTGTATTTTTGTAAGGTTTTTAGACCATTCCACCTGTTTAACATTGAAATCCGAAAAATAGTGGTCAAATTTGAGGTTCTATGAGCAAAAAAAGCGGAAATACGTTGATAGCTTTCTTGGCTGGCGCTGCTGCCGGGGCTATTTTGGGCATTTTATATGCCCCCGATAAAGGTGAGACCACCCGTCAAAAATTATCTTTTCAATTGGAGAAGTATAAAGACATGCTACAGCGCCTGATCAATGATTTTGTTGAAGGAAAGGAAACGCCCTTAACTTCCGAGGCTAAATCCATGGGGCAGAAGGTGGTTGATGAGGCTAAATCAAAGGCTGAAAAACTTTTGGAAGATGTTGATGAACTTTTAGATCAGATTAAGGGTAAGAATAAATAACAGAAAACAAGAACGACTATGTTGATGAAAAGAAGTATTTGGATAATTGGATTAGCTGCAGTGCTTTTTACAGCCTGCAAAGACAAAGAAGCTGAGAAGAAAATTGCAGCCCTGGAAGCCAGGCTTTCGGAACTGGAAGTGAAGAAAACACCACCACTTTCCGTTACACCAACGGATAATCCTGTTCCGGTTGAGCCTGAGACTAAACCTGAAGGCCCGTTACCGGTTATTCAGTTTGAAAAAGTCAGCCATGACTTTGGGACAATACCGCAAGGGATACCCGTTTCGTATACCTATAAATTTAAAAATACAGGAGACGCACCACTGATTATTCAAAGTGCACAACCAACTTGTGGTTGTACCGTTTCTGATTATTCGAAAGAGCCTATTCCAGTTGGAGGTAGTGGCTTTGTAACGGCAGCGTTTGACGGTAAGGCGGCAGGGATGCAAAACAAGTCTGTGACCGTGACAGCCAATACCTGGCCAAAGGCAACCGTGCTTAGCTTCAAAGCCATGGTAACGGAAACCAGTGAGATGCAGGGTCCGGCAAAATAATCTTAGATCACTCATTTTGCATCCCATTCCCATACGGGTTTGGGATGCATTTTTTTAAACCTTACTTTAACGATCAATACTTCACCACCATGATTAACACGATACTTTTACAAGCACAGGCACAAGGCAGCAATTACAGTTTTTACATCATGATGGGCCTCATGGTTGTAATTTTTTATTTCTTTATGATTCGCCCACAGCAAAAGAAAGCCAAAGACCAAAAGAAATTCACGGAAGAAATTCAAAAAGGTGATCAGGTAGTTACCATAGGGGGTGCACATGGACGCATTGCTGAATTGGAAGGTGATACATTTATCCTGGAAGTAGAAAAAGGCGGTAGAATTCGTTTCAATAAATCTGCTATTTCAATGGAGGCCACCAAAGCTGCCAACAAAGGAGCTTGAAATGAATAAAAAGCTACCCTTATATCATGAGTTTTATTAACTCTTTATTTAATTTTATTCGCTTCAATAATAGAAATTGGAAGGCCGTATTACTGTGTATTTTTGCTGCGGCCATTTTTTGGACTTTAAATGCACTCAACAAAAATTATTCTACCAACATTAATTTTTCGGTAGCTTTTGAGTACGATGAGGAAAACTACATCCCTGTAAAAACACTGCCGGAACAGGTAAAGTTAAATGTAAGTGGTTTAGGCTGGGATCTCTTTCGTAAAAGTTCAGGGCTGAAGGTGGCCCCACTTCGTATTCCGCTTGAAAATCCATCTGAAGTAAAAAAGATAGTAGGAGCATCGTTGCCTCCCTTATTTTCAACACAACTCGAAGGCATACAGATCAACTTTGTATTAACCGACACCATTCATCTAAATATTGATCCAAAAGTAAAGCGGCAGATTTTGCTAACCGTTGATGTTGAGCCGTATCTGAAAAAGGATTTTGCGCCAGCCAGCGCAATCACTATTCAACCTGATTCAGTTTGGCTGGAAGGCCCCCAGAGCCTGATTAACGCATTGCCTGCCAGTCTGCCACTTTCACTGCCTCGGAGCATTGATCAATCCATTGATGAACGAATAGAATTAAAACTTTCAGGTGACCTCATTCGGGCTTCTCCTTCCGTTGTTAATGTTAAGTTTAGCGTTGATAGATTGGTTGAATTATCAGACACGGTGGCTTTACAGGTCATTAATATTCCAAAAGAGGTTAAGTCCTCAGCATTGGTAGCGGAGGTTCATTACACCATTCAAGTGCCTGCAAGTCTGGCAAATGCGGAAGCACTAAATTCTGTGTTTGCCATTGTTGACTTGTCAGGTTTAGAAAAAGGCACGCACAAACTTATTCCACGTTTGGTTGGGCTAAATGAATTTGCCCGCGTGATAAGCATCGATACCCTTCACGTAAGCTTTTAATCAGGTATGAATCGCCCGATGCAGATTGGTATTACAGGAGGCATTGGCTCAGGTAAAAGTTTAGTTTGCCGCATATTCAACTGCCTGGGGGTATCGGTTTATGATGCAGACAGCCGAGCGAAGTCGGTAATGACCACCGATGGAATATTGGTCATGCAGATCAAAAAAGAATTCGGAGGTTTGTCGTACCATGCGGATGGAAGCCTGAACAGAAACTACCTGGCCAAGACAGTTTTTAATAATCCTGAGCGACTGGAGGTTTTGAACAAGTTAGTACATCCTCGTGTTGGAGAAGACTATCAGAGCTGGTTGGAGGAACATAAAGATGAGCATTACGTTTTGAAAGAGGCTGCCTTACTTTATGAGTCTGGATCCTACAAGTTATTGGATAAGATCATCGTTGTACATGCACCAGAAACTATGCGGATTGCACGGGTAAAACAACGTGACCCTCATCGTAGCGAACAGGATATTAAGACGATAATCCATAACCAATGGAATGATGAAGTGAAGTTGAAACAAGCTGATTTTGTGGTACTGAATGACGAAACAAAATTGGTTATCCCGCAAGTGTTAGTATTGCACCAATTGTTTTCCAGCGATAACAAGAATTAATGCGCTTTACGTTACGCAAATTATGAAAAAGAAGATTTTTACCGGTGTTGTTATTGTGGTTTTGATTTTTTTGCTGGCGCTACCCAAATTGAATTTGTTTAGCAGCAAGAACAATAATCCTACCGGAGTATCGGTACGCCAGGTTACATTGCCGGTAGAAGCATTAATTGTTAAGATAGGCAAACTGGATAACAAACTAGTGGTAACAGGGTCTGTTCTCGCGAATGAGTCACTCGAATTGAGGAGCGAGGTTTCAGGAAAAATTACCGGCATTTTTTTTCAGGAAGGTAAACGCGTTAAACGTGGTGACTTGTTGGTTCAGATTAATGATGAAGAAATCAGAGCCCAATTGGAAAAGCAAAGGCATAACATTAAACTCAATGAAGACAATGAATTCCGGCAACGAAAACTGTTGGAGAAGGATGCCATCAGTCAGGAAGAGTATGACAATGCATTGAACCGACTGAACACGACAATCTCTGATGTTAAGGTTTTGGAGGCGCAGCTTGACAAGAGCAGAATACTTGCCCCTTTTGACGGTGTTATCGGTTTGCGCTATGTAAGCTCGGGCGCATACATTTCACCCACAACAACTATTGCAACACTGTATAATGTTAATCCTGCTAAATTAGAATTTGCCGTGCCCGCACGGTACAGTACGCAGGTTTCACCCCGAAAGAAAGTATTCTTTACCATTGAAAATAATCCGCGATCCTGGCAAGGTGAGGTGTATGCGGTGGAGCCGCAGATAGATCCCAACACACGTACATTAAAAATCAGAGCCATAGCTAATAATACAGAAGGCCTGTTTTTGCCAGGCCAGTTTATTCGTGTTGAATTGATTCTGGAGACCATTGATAATGCACTAATGATACCGACTCAAGCGATTATTCAGGAAATGGAGGGCCCTAAAGTGTTTATCAGCAAAAATGGTAAAGCAATGCCTGTTGTGGTTTCCACCGGCATTCGAACGGATAGTGAACTGGAGATAATAAATGGTCTTCAGCCAGGCGATACATTGATCACAACAGGGTTGTTGCAAATTCGTCCTGGGGCTCAACTTGAATTCTTAAAAGTTAATTAACTATGGCCAGTCTATCCACCATTAGTATTCAGCGGCCTGTATTGGCTGTTGTTATGTCCTTAGTTATTATTCTTTTCGGAGTTATTGGTTTCACCTTTTTAGGTGTTCGCGAATTTCCAAGTGTTGATCCCCCGGTAGTAAGTGTAAGTACAACATATATAGGTGCTAATGCTGATGTTATTGAGTCACAGATAACAGAGCCTCTGGAAGATGCTGTGAACGGGATTGCCGGTGTACGCACCATTACATCCGCAAGTTCGGAGGGACGCAGCAACATTACCGTTGAATTTGAACTGGGTATTGAAATGGAAACCGCGGCTAATGATGTTCGCGATAAAGTTGCAGGTGCGCTTAGCCGGCTGCCGCCTGATGTAGATCCTCCCGTGGTATCAAAAGCTGATGCTGATTCTAATCCGGTTTTTTACGTACGGGTAATGAGTGATAAGCGAGACCCCCTCGAATTATCGAGAATAGCGGAAAATTATTTTCTGGAGCGGATACAAACGGTACCCGGTGTGAGCCAGGTGCGTATTTGGGGACAGAAGCGTTATTCCATGCGGCTGTGGATGGATCCTATAAAATTGGCTAGCTTAAATCTGGCATCCTCGGATGTGTTACAAGCCGTAAGCCGTGAAAATGTGGAATTGCCAACAGGCCGGGTTGAGGGATTAAACACTGAGCTCACCGTGAAAACCATGGGCAGGCTTAATACTGTAGAGGATTTCAATAAATTGATCGTCAAGGAAACAGGAGACCAGGTTGTGCGATTCAGTGATGTGGGCTTTGCACAGTTGTTTCCAGAAAATGATCGCACCATGCTGCGGAGTGACGGCACACCGGCCGTAGTGGTTGCGGTTATAGCACAACCGGGTTCCAATACCATTGATATAGCGGATAGAATCTACGTTAAGTTAAAACAGCTGGATCGTGATCTTCCGCCTGATATTAATTATCAGGTTACAGATACTACCAAGTATGTCAGGTCTTCTATTCAGGAAGTTCAGGAAACTGTAATTGTTGCATTCATTCTTGTGGTGTTTATCATTTTTGCTTTTTTACGCGATTGGCGCACCACGATTATACCCGTGTTAACTATTCCTATATCATTAATAGGCGCATTCTTTTTTATGTATTTGCTAGGGTTCTCCATTAATGTATTAACCATGTTGGGTGTAGTACTTGCCATTGGCCTGGTGGTGGATGATACCATTGTTGTACTGGAGAATATTTACTCTAAAATTGAGGACGGCCTGGATCCTCGAGAGGCAGCAAAAACAGGAGCTGCAGAAATATACTTTGCGGTTATTTCTACCACAATTGCAGTAGTAGCCGTATTCCTACCCATAATTTTCTTGCAAGGTCTAACCGGAAAATTATTTAAAGAATTTGGATTAGTGATTTCCAGTGCTGTTCTGATATCATCATTTGTGGCACTTTCGTTAACCGCTATGATGTCATCACGCATATTAAAAAAACGTGAGAAGAAACCATGGTTATATACCAAGACCGAACCGTTCTTTACTTGGCTTGAAAAAATATACGCTACTTCGCTGGAGCGTTTTATGGAAATACGATGGGCCGCGATTGTTGTTATGGTAGTAGCGGTAGCGATAATTTATTTCTTAGGCGCAACCTTACCTCAAGAACTTGCACCCATGGAAGATCGCGGTGAATTCAGAATGCAAATTCAGGGGCCGGAGGGAGCCACTTATGAATATATGGACAAGAACATCTATGAAATAGACCAATTTGTCCGGGCGCAGGTTCCAGAGAGCCAGAATACAGTTAGTGTAACGGCAGCGACATTTGGAGGAGGAGGTGTGAATTCGGGTTTTATACGCGTTCAGCTTATGCCAGCCACTGAACGTACCCGTACCCAACAACAGATAGTGGACGCGATAACGCCCCAAATCCGAAACTTTAGTGGTGTTCGTGCATTTATTAATCAGCCACAAACCATCGGTGACAGGCGAGGAGGATTCCCTGTACAGTATGTTCTCCAGGCTGCTGATTTGGATAAGCTTAAAGATGTGCTTCCAGAATTTATGGAGAAGGCAACGGCCAGTCCGAAGTTTACTTTCGTAGATTTTGATTTAAAGTTTACCAAGCCGGAATTGAACATCACCATCGACAGAGACAAGGCGAGAAATCTTGGTGTTAATATTTTTGATATAGCCCAAACGCTTCAATTGGGATTAAGCGGTGCCCGGTTTGGAAACTTCATTTTGGATGGTAAGCAATACCAGATTATCGGACAATTTGAGCGGGAAAATCGCAGCACACCATTAGATCTCAAAACCATGTACGTTAAAAACAGGCGTAGTGAGTTGATCCAATTGGATAACCTGGTGTTGCTTAATGAATCCAGCACCCCACCACGATTAACACGATTCAACAGATTTTCATCTGCCAAAATAAGCGCCCAACTAGCAAAGGGTGTCGCACTGGGTGAGGGCATAGCGGAGATGGATCGTATTGCTGCGGATGTCTTGGACGAAACGTATGCCACCACCCTGGATGGAGCCTCGCGTGAGTTTGCGGAAAGCTCTACTAGTATTTATATGGCATTTGTCCTTGCGCTTGTTATCATTTACCTGGTGCTCGCTGCGCAGTTTGAAAGTTTCCGGGATCCTTTCATCATCATGTTTACCGTACCATTGGCAATAGCCGGTGCCGTTTTAGCACTGTGGTATTTTAGCGAGACGCTGAATATTTTTAGTCAGATTGGAATTATCATGCTGATAGGGTTGGTTACCAAAAATGGAATTCTCATTGTAGAGTTTGCCAACCAGCGTAAAGAAAAGGGATTGGATGTATTGGAAGCCGTAATTGGTGCAGCAGAAGCTCGTTTTCGTCCTATTATTATGACCAGCCTTTCAACCATATTAGGTATTCTTCCAATTGCCTTAGCGCTTGGCGCAGGTTCCGAAAGCCGTGTATCCATGGGTATAGCCGTTATTGGCGGCCTTATCTTCTCAACGGTTCTGACGTTGTATGTTATTCCGGCCATGTATTCTTATTTCAGCAGCAAACAAACAGGGGCGGCCAGCTAAGTGCAATTATGAAAAAATTAGTAGCGTTACTTTTTTTAGTCATAAGTTCAACCCTGGCATTCGCCCAAGAGGTACTCAGTCTTGATCAGGCTATTGAGCATGGTCTTCAAAATAACTTTGATGTTCAAATACAGAGGTTTGAGATTGAAATTGCAGAGGGAAATAACACCTGGGGAATTGCAGGGGCGTATCCGATTGTCAACTTTAACGCGAATCAAAATAATAATATAACACAGCGCAGGCCAGCTAACCCGTTTGCTGTGCCGGGTCGAAACATTTCCGATAATCTGGCGGGGACGCTGGATGTACAGTTCGTCATCTTTGATGGATTTTTCATCAAAGTTTCAAAGCGAAGACTGGAGCAACTTGAAAACCTAAGTTACGGAAACGCAACATTGGTTATTGAGACTACCATTCAATCTATTATTCTGGGGTATTACCAGGCGCTGTTGGAAAAAGAGCGAACTGAAGTTAGAAAAAAGGTGATGGATTTTTCGCGTGAACGATTCGATTATGTTAAGCTTAGAAAAGAGTTGGGAGGCGCCATTACATTTGATGTACTGCAGGCTCAAAACGACTACCTCACGGACTCAACAAACTATTTACTGCAAGAGCAAGTCTTTCGTAATACCATACGTAATCTTAACGTACTATTAAATGAGGAAATAAACAAGACCTATTTGCTTTCAGATTCACTACGTTTTGTAGATGAAGTGTATGCCTATGATGATCTCCGAAAAAAAATGGTTGCCTCCAATACCAATCTCCGAAATCAGTTTATCAATCAGGAGTTGGTGAGGCTTAACACACGTACGGCTTTAGCGGATCGTTACCCAACCCTTGCATTCAATACGGGTATTACCGGCTCGCTTGACCGGCTAAATGCAAATTTTGGCTCCAATACAGGTGAGCCCGTAACCAATACGGTCGGGTATGTTAATGGTGATCTGGACTTTCCGGTACTTAATACGACTCCTTCGCGCGTACAGGTTAACCGAACTCTTGACGGTAACGCCTATGGCGCTTTCGGAAATTTTACTATGCGCTACACCTTATTTAATGGAGGACTGATTAAACGCAACATAGAGAATGCGCAGCTCCGCGAGCGCATTACCCAACTTGACATTGATCAATTGAAATTATCGTTGGAAAACGAATTAATTATTGCGCATGAGAATTATGATTTGCTTCGTCAACTGGTTGAGATTGCTTCCATTAAACTAGATGCCGCTGAAGTGAATTTAGCGTTAGGCAACGAGCGCTATAAAAACGGAGCGTTAAGCGCAATAGATCTGCGCATTGTGCAGGAAGCATATCAAAATGCTGCCTTGGAAAATTATTTGGCAATCTACTCTGCACTTGCCAGACGTGTTGATCTGGTCAGGCTTACCGGAGGCCTTGTTGATCAGTATGACGCCAGACCTTCAAAGAATTAATTAGGCTGCCTGAACTTCTTCTGACTTCGTGATCCAAAAGTTATTATACCCTTCACCAACCTGAATGCCCAGCTGACCGCTGGATAATAATTCCAGGATGGACAGAAAGTTAAAAATTAAAGCAATGCGGGTTTTATAAGTCGACACAATATCGATGAAGGATACACGCTCTTTAGTGGCTACTTCGTTCAACAAGTAATTCTTTTGATCTTCCATAGTGTAAGGATATTGAATTACCTGATGGACAGGTTTATTCTTTTCGGCTTCAAAGCGTTTTAACACTTTTTCAAAAACCATCATTAGCTTGAACAGGTCAACATCCTGCAGCTCGGCTTCTACATTACTGCTCTCGGCAAGGGCTTTCAGCTCCTTCATCAGGTTACCACGCTTTTCCTTCATCAACTCTGTCTCTTCCATTTTATGGAAGCTATCGATAACCGATTTATATTTTTTGTACTCCAATAAGTGTTTGATCAACTCTTCACGAGGGTCAATTTCATTGCCCTGCTCGTCAACCTGTGGCCTTGGCAACAGCATTTTGGATTTGATTCGCATAAGGGTGGCGGCTACCAGAATGAATTCACTGGCAACATCTACATTTAGCGTGTCTAAATGATGGAGATAGTCCAGAAAATCGTTAGTGATTTTAGCAATAGGAATATCGTAAATATCAAGCTCGTCCCGTTCAATGAAGAATAGTAAAAGGTCGAAAGGGCCCTCAAAAAGGGGAAGGCGGACTTCGAAATTCTCG
>CAZQXC010000010.1:0-40449 GCA_964597075.1 uncultured Roseivirgaceae bacterium
GTTATTCTTGTTTTTAACAAGTTGAATTTTATAACACTTAACGCCTTCCACTTCTTCTGTTCCTGCTAAGGTTACCTCATGGCCTTTTGTCTTGTAATCGATAAATTCATCTTCGAAATTGCGTTCGGTCATTCCCTTCGCTTCATCTCCTGTTAATTTCACAGGTTCAGTTCCACTGGTAAGTGGGTTAACCGTCCAGGCATCGGTTCCATCATAAGCCTGAATAATCTGCATTCCCTGCACCTGAATTTCCATTCTTTGCTTATTGGGAACTTTGGATGTCATGGTAAACGCCAGATCCATACCTTGCATGGACATGTTTCCGGTAAACTTTTGAGATTTCAGTTCTTTCCATTTGGAAAGCCCACCAGTTGTTTCAAAGTACTTGGCTAGAATTTCATCTGCCGTTTGTGCCTGAATACTGGTGCCTAACAGAAAAATAAAGAGGGTAAATAGTAATTTGCTTTTCATAGAGTTTTTAGTTGTTTCGTGGATTAGTCGGAATTGATCTGCTCCTATTACAGAGCGCTAACAAATTTATGTATTTTTCGTAACCATCTATGCCTTCCTCTTCCTAACCCACTTAATTCTGCAATTTAATAGCTATTTTTAGCCAAAATGAAGGTTAATCCAAGCCCTTACGCTGTATGAGTGAAGAACTGCTGAAAGCCGTTGTTCAACTTTTTGCTATCGTAGCCCGCGAGCGGATTACCGATGACGAACGCAATAACATTAAGGAATTTCTGGGCCTGCACCTGAACCGCGATGCCATTAAATATTACCTCAATTTATTCGATGAGTTTTGTAGTAATCAAAAAATTGAGTCGGAGCAAGACCTGAGCACGTTGGATGAAGACACGGTTCAGTTTGTTGATGACTGGGCTAAGATCATGCAGATCAGTAAGCAGGTAAACCAGGCGCTTACCACGCAACAGAAGCTGGTACTGATTATTAAAATCATTGAACTGATTTATGCGGATGGCGAAATCTCCGAGCGGCAGGAAAACCTGATCTATTATATAGGCCAGGCTTTAAAGGTTCCGCGACAGGACATCAATGAACTTAAAAATTTCGTAGCCGGACAGGATATTGATGAGCTTGCTTCATCCAATATTCTGGTAATTGATGAGGGCTATGATGAGGTTCCGTATCCCGGGCCACGCATCGTGGAGAAGAATCTTACGGGGCTGATTGCTATTTTAAAGCTATCCGACTCGTACTTCATAAAATACCTGGGCATATCGGTTCTTTACCTGAACAGTATTTTATTAAAGAGTCGCAAGATTGATGTTTTTCCAACCGGTAGCACTATTCGAGGTGATAAAATTGACCCGATCTATTACAGCGATATTATTGGCAAATTCCTGATTGGGGAGAATCAGCAAAAATTAACCTTTACATGCGACCATATCTTTTACCATTTTAAATCCGGTAAGGCTGGATTGCAAAACATAAACATTGCAGAAAATGGTGGGAAGCTCATAGGTATTATGGGTGCCAGCGGATCCGGAAAATCCACCTTGTTGAATGTGCTTAATGGAACAGAGAAACCTTCCAGTGGCCGGGTTCGAATCAATGGAATAGATATTCATGAAAATTCCGATAGCATGCAGGGCGTGATCGGGTATATTCCTCAGGATGATTTATTGATGGAAGACCTGACTGTTTTTGAGAACCTGTATTACGCAGCACGTCTTTGCTTCGGCCAAACCCCGAAAGAAGAGTGTGCAGAGAAAGTTGAAAAACTTTTAATGCAACTTGGCCTTAATGAAATACGAAACCTTAAAGTTGGTTCACCCTTGCAGAAGACCATCAGCGGTGGGCAGCGTAAGCGATTGAATATCGGCCTTGAATTGCTACGTGAACCTACTCTGTTATTTGTAGATGAACCTACCTCCGGGTTATCATCCCGTGACAGCGAGAATATTATGGATTTACTCAAGGAACTTTCCTTGCGTGGTAAAATGGTTTTTGTCGTAATCCATCAACCCTCATCCGATATTTTTAAAATGTTTGATACGTTGCTGATTTTGGATGTTGGTGGATTTCAGATTTATTATGGAAACCCTGTTGAAGCGGTCGTGTATTTTCGTGACATTATTAACGCGGCTAATAAGACCCAGGGCGCTTGCCCGGAATGTGGAAATATTAATCCAGAACAGGTATTCAATATTATTGAAACCAAAGTGGTAAACGAATATGGCCGCCTAACCAATACACGTAAAATTTCTGCCGGGCAGTGGTATCAGTACTTTAAACAGAAGCTTAAGGTACCCAAAGTTGAGCATGTTAATGACCCGTTACCCATCATGCAAAAAATTGCCAATCGCTTACATCAGCTAAAAATATTTTCGATTCGCGATACCCTCTCCAAATTATCCAATACACAATACCTGTATATAAACTTATTGGAGGCGCCTGTACTGGCTTTCTTCATCAGTTTTATGGTAAAGTACTATAATGATGTTACCCCTAATAGGGGTGAGTATACGTTTTATGAAAACCAAAATATTGGTGTTTTCTTTTTTATGAGTGTGATCGTTGCACTTTTCTTTGGTCTTACGTTAAGTGCAGAAGAAATTTTTAAGGATCGGAAAATACTGAAACGCGAACAGTTTCTTCATTTGAGCCGTACCAGTTACTTGTTCTCTAAAATCATTGTATTATTTTCTATCTCAGCGTTACAGACATTGCTGTTTATTGTAGTTGGCCATTTTGTGCTTGAAATTCCGCTTACAGAAATTCGATACTGGATGATACTGTTCAGCATTTCATGCTTTGCCAACGTACTTGGTCTGAATATTTCAGCATCCTTCAACAGTGCTGTTACCATTTACATTTTAATACCCTTGTTGATTATTCCACAGCTATTGCTTAGCGGTGTCGTAATTGAATTCGATAAGTTCAACCCTAAAGTAACCAAGCCAATTGGTGTTCCGGTTATGGGTAATGTAATGGCTTCACGGTGGGCATTTGAGGCCTATATGGTAACACAATACAAGGATAATCCATTTGAAAAACAGTTCTATGAATTGGATAAAATCATTGCGCTATCTGAGTATAAGCGTATCTATTTATTTCCTGAGCTTGAGTCTAAATTATCATATTGTGTAATTAATCGAAGTCAGTGGAGGAATGTCAATCATCAGGGATTAAAGGATGCGTTATTAGTTTTGCGAAATGAAATTGAAAATGAATTGAGTCGGGTAGGAGGAAGCAATTTTGATGATTTGGATAAATTACAAGTCGGGCGGTTTGATTCTACAGTCTACTTGCACACACAACAATTTTTGACCACTATCCGTGAAGTTTACCTTCTCCGGCAAAATAAGGCCATGACGGAATTAGAGGCACTTAAAGAATCCATGACAGACACACCACAAAAATTGGCTAGCTATGAAAAGTTGAGAAATACCTATCAGAATAAGTCAGTAGCGGATGCAGTTAAGAATAGTAACACGATGCATAGAATTGTTGAGTATGATGGAAGATTTATACAAAAGCTATATCCTATTTATATGGATGAGCATAAGCCACGCTATTACCTCGATTTTTCAGCTAACCTTTACCAGCCTACCAAGTACTTCGCCGGGTTTATTATCGATACATGGTATTTTAACCTGGCCGTAATCTGGAGCATGACAATTGTCCTCTACATACTCCTGTATTTTGATGGTTTAAGACGAATTATTCAAATGATTGAAAACAGGCGGTACCGCAAAGTGGATAAAACATAAGTATTTCTGAGTAAAAATTGAGAAGCCTCATATCAGAGAGGCGGATGATATAAATCAGGCGATACCTTGAGGTCGATTATCTGTGATTTATTAATTTTGCACGCACTAAAACACTTATTAAAATGAAAAAGGAGATATTCAGAATTTTAATCCTTCTGGTTTTTGCTTTGGTAGTTGCTTGTACGGCCAAAAAAGAAGCTGAGTCAACAACTGAAGCCGCAGTGGCTGATGAGGAATGGCCCTTAATGGATGGATTCCACATGGTGATGGCAGAAAGTTTCCATCCGTTTAAAGATTCCGCAAATATTGATCCGGCTATCGCTAATGCAGCTGAAATGGCTTCACTGGCAGAAACCTGGAGTACATCAGAGCTTCCGGCTAAGGTTAACAACGATCAGGTTAAAGCTGATTTGCAAACGTTGAAAACAGAGACTGCCGCGTTTGCTGATCTGGTAAAGAATGGTGACGTAGTAGCTATTGGTAAATCGCTTACTAACTTACATGATGTGTTCCACAGACTTCAGGACGCCTGGTATAGTGGTAAAGAAGAAGGACATGATCATGGCGATCATAAGCACTAAGATTTCATACCTATAACAATGAAGCATCATTCTGAACTATTTGAATGGTGCTTTGTTTTTTACGATAGTCTGCAAAGATACCTAAACTTAATGCCAGCCCTGCCTGCGGAAGGCCGGCCCTGAATCTGTTCAGTAGGCAGGCAGGCCCGCGATGATCTTTAGAAAGGGCTGAGTGGCATGTTTGCGGACTATCAGATTGTTTTTTAAGCACTATGCTAAAAATTGCCTGGTCACCGAATTATATTTTATCACTTCCGCCAAATCATCGTTTTCCGATGAGTAAGTATGAAGTATTGCCTCAACAATTGCTTCATGAAGGCACCGTGGGTTCAGGGAATTTCTTTGTTCCGAATCCGGCTGCAGAATCATTGATTACACGAACACATGAAGAAGCCTATTGGAAACGTCTTAATGCACTTGAACTTTCTGCGCAGGAAATCAGGCGCACCGGGTTTCCGCTTACGCAGCAATTGGTTGATCGGGAAATCACCATTATGCAAGGAACTGTTCAATGCACGCAGTATGCCTTGCAGTATGGGGTGTCCATGAATATTGCAGGGGGTACACATCATGCGTTTATCAATCGGGGAGAAGGTTTTTGTTTGCTGAATGACATTGCCATAGCAGCCAATTATTTGCTCGATCAGCAACAAGCTTCAAAAATTCTTGTGGTCGATCTTGACGTTCACCAGGGAAATGGAACGGCACAGATTTTTAGAAATGAACCCAGAGTTTTCACGTTCAGTATGCATGGCACCAATAATTATCCGCTGCATAAAGAGCATTCCGATCTGGATATTGGTTTGCCCGATCGAACGGATGATACATTTTATTTGAGAACATTAGACACTAATCTCAAAAACTTATTGGATGAAGTCCAACCCGATTTTATTTTCTTTCAGTCATGTGTGGATATACTGGATACCGATAAATTAGGTAAACTTGCTGTAACGAGGGAAGGATGCAGACAGCGCGACCGCATTGTATTGGAAGCTGCAAAGCAGAATAGGATACCCCTCGTAGCCTGCATGGGTGGCGGCTACTCAGAAAATTTCCGTGACATTATTGAAGCACATGCCAATACATATCGATTAGCGCAAGAAATATTTTTTTAGAGATGCCCTTTACCTTTTCTCATCCTGCTATAATTCTACCCTTTGCTAAAATCAGATCGGCTTATGTTTCCATGTCATGCCTGGTAGCAGGTAGCATAACCCCCGATTTTCAGTATTTTCTTCAGATGAAGTTGAAAGGAAAAATTATGCACACCTGGCATGGTGCCTTTTTGGTAGGTTTGCCGGTAGCAGTTTTTCTAGTGTTGGTTTTTCATCTGATTATAAAGCGACCCCTTATCAATAATTTGCCAACTTACTTTAAAAGTCGGTTGAACGATTTAGTTCAGGTAGATTTTCTGAAAAGATTTAAGGAAAACTTCTTCTCCTATCTGGCGTGTTTGCAAATCGGAATTCTATCCCATGTATTGTGGGACAGCTTTACTCACGCGAATACCTACTTTGTAGAGCACATGGAGTTTCTTTCCTGGAAAGTTGAGCATGAAGCTTTTTCTGACAGACCATTATTCAGGTATTTGCAACACATCAGTACACTTGTGGGTGCTATTCTTATTGCCTGGTATTTTCACCTCTTGCCTACGAAACGAGATGACCATAGTCCTGTCAACTACGGATATTGGCTGGTGATGCTTGGATTCACGGCACTTGCATTTACCGTACGAAGTTATTTTGGATTTCGGTTATTTGGCGATATTGTCGTTTCAGCCATCAGTAGTATTTTTATCGGACTCATTGTGGCCGGGCTGGTCTTTCATTTGCCACGAAAACGTTTCATGACTTAACTTTTTAAATTACTTTGCTGTAAATACACCTGGTGAATGGAGTATATCAGCAGTCGTAAAACCCTTTGGTCGGTTATCACCGCGTCATCTGTCGGTACCTTAATTGAGTGGTATGATTTCTACATCTTTGGGAGCCTGGCGGTCATTCTTTCTGAACAGTTTTTTCCGCAGACCAACCCGACAGCTGCATTTTTATCCACACTGGCAACCTTTGCCGCAGGTTTTATTGTACGCCCTTTTGGAGCCTTGGTGTTTGGGCGGTTAGGTGATATTGCAGGCAGAAAGTATACATTTCTGGTAACGCTTACGCTGATGGGTGCTTCTACGTTTGCCATTGGTTTAGTGCCGAATTACGATAGCATTGGTATGGCTGCACCATTAATGGTCTTGGTGCTGCGACTCGTGCAAGGGCTTGCATTGGGCGGTGAGTATGGTGGGGCCGCAACGTATGTGGCCGAACATTCTCCTGCAGCGCAACGTGGTTTTTATACCAGCTTTATACAAACAACAGCTACGCTCGGTTTATTTGTTTCGATAGGTGTAATCTTAGCCGTGCGCGAGTGGGTTGGGATTGAGGCCTTTTCAACATGGGGTTGGCGCATTCCCTTTATTTTATCTGCCGTGTTGGTTGGCATTTCCATTTACATCCGGCTGCGCATGCAGGAGTCGCCCCTATTTGCAAAAATCAAGTCGGAAGGAAAGCTGTCTAAAAATCCGATTAAAGAAAGCTTTACAAAGAAGGAAAACCTGATACTGGTGCTGCTCGCTTTGTTTGGCGCAACGGCCGGTCAGGGTGTAGTTTGGTACACAGGCCAATTCTATGCACTCTCGTTTATTCAAAAGACCTGCAACATTGAGTTTGTACAATCCTATCACATAATTGCCATAGCGCTGCTGATTGGCACACCCTTGTTCATTTACTTTGGTTGGTGGTCGGATAAAGTTGGAAGAAAGTATATTATGATGGTGGGCATGTTGCTGGCCGTTTTATGTTATCGCCCGATTTATAGTAAAATGTATACCTTGGCCGACCTCTCAGCTAAAACCGTAATCGCAGAAAAGCAGGAAGTAAGTACATCATACATAATTGACAATGCTGACTCAATAAAAGTGGTGTCACGTGTAAATCATTATACCGATGGATATCAGCTTTTTGAAACCAATAGGCTCAATGCTGCGGGTGAAGAATTGGGAGCGACTAAACAAATTGTTTTAAGCGATGATGCGAAATGGTTTATGATTTTACTGGTACTCATCCAGGTGATTTTTGTAACCATGGTTTACGGTCCAATTGCTGCATTCTTGGTTGAGTTGTTTCCAACACGAATCCGGTATACATCTATGTCGTTGCCGTATCATATAGGCAATGGAATTTTCGGTGGACTTACACCTTTTATTGCTACCAGTTTATACGAACTCAGTAAATCCGAAAGCAATCCTTCCGGTGATGTACTGGCAGGATTGTGGTACCCGATAGGAATTGCTGTGATTACATTTATAATTGGTATGATCTTTCTCCCGAGAAAAATCAAGGGAGAGGTACTGGAGGACGTAAATTAGTCAAGTATAATATGGCTAAGAAATCACAATGGACACAAGTGGGGAAACGCAAGTTGGAATTGTCCAACCTTGATAAGGTATTGTTTCCCGAAGATGGCATTGTGAAGGCGGAAGTCATTGCCTACTACCTTAAGATTGCGCCTACCATTTTAAATCACATCAAAGGGCGAGCGTTAACGTTGATCAGGTTTCCAGACGGCATTCATGGCGAAATGTTTTACCAGAAGAATCGTCCGGACTGGGCGCCTAAATGGCTAGAGTTTGAACGACTCGGTAAAGAAGAAAAGGATTACATCATTGCCACTGAGCCTGCATCGTTGGTCTGGGTGGCAAATCTGGCATCACTTGAGTTGCATCAACTGCATAGTCGTAGGCCAAACTTTGATTTTCCGGATTACATAGTGTTTGACCTTGATCCACCGGAAGGCTACTCATTTGAAAAAATTGTTTCCCTGGCGCTCGACTTACGAACGCATGTTGAATCTTTTGGGTATACAGCTTTTGTCAAGACAACCGGAGGAAAGGGAGTTCACATCTGTTGCCCGCTTGAACCGAAGTTTGATTTTCATACCGTGTTTGAATCGGCACAACTCATTGCACAGCCTTTTGTGGATGCAAATGCAAAAGAAACCACGCTTCACATTAAAAAGGATGCACGAAAAGGCCGTGTGTTGATTGATATATACCGGATACGCTCAGGACAAAGTATTGTATCGCCTTACAGTTTACGCGGTCGGGTAGGCGCACCGGTTTCCATGCCGTTGAAGTGGGAAGAATTGGAGCTATTAAAGAGTCCGCTTGAATATAATATTCATAACGCAATTGATAAAGTATTGAACGATGGTGATGCCTGGGAGGGGATGGATGCTTTTGCAGTGGAGTTGCACAACCATCGGAAGCGGGTGGTGGCAAAGGAACTGCCCGTTTCAAAGAAGAGAAAAACTCCGGCACAACTGGAGAGTTACGAAAAGAAACGCGACTTCAAAAAAACACCCGAACCCGATGCCCGCATTGTGGAAGGTGGCGGAAATAATTTTGTGATTCACCGGCATCATGCTTCACATCTTCACTATGATTTGCGACTGGAGCAGGATGGTGTGTTGAAATCGTGGGCGGTACCAAAGGGCATGCCGCCTCATCCGGGTATAAAGCGATTGGCCGTTCAAACCGAAGACCACCCCATGAAATACCTGACGTTTGATGGCAAAATTCCTAAAGGACAATATGGAGGTGGTGATATGTGGATCTATGCATTAGGGAAGTACACCATTACAAAAGATAAGAAAGATGGATTTTATTTCAGGCTGAGCAGCAAGGAACTGACAGGGGAGTACCGGATTTACCAGATCAAGCAAAAGGAGTTTTTAATGGAACGGGTAGACATTCCTCAAATTGACTTCTTGAAAGAGGAGATTGCTCCTATGTCATCGGATAGTGCTACGGCATTGCCTAAGAATAGCGATGATTATATTTATGAAGTGAAATGGGATGGCATTCGTGCCTTGATTTCCTTGGAAGATGGACAACTACGCATTCGTAGCCGAAACCAAAACGACATCACCAAGCAATTTCCCGAACTATTGATTGCCGATAATGCCTTTCGTGCTACCAATGGATTATTTGATGCCGAGATTGTTTGTCTTGATAAGCACGGAAAACCTGAATTCAAGAAGGTTATCAACCGATTGATGGCCTCGGGCGAGAACAATATCCGTAAGCTATCGAAGTCGAGCCCGGTATATTGCTATATTTTCGATTGCCTGTATTTGGATGGAAGGAGTTTGATCAATGAGCCGTTGTTGCAGCGCAAAATCTGGTTGAAGGATGCCATTAAGAAAGATACACCGTATCGCGTAAGTGAGTGGGTTGAAGATGGTGAAGCACTGTTGGATGCTGCCCGGGTGCACACTCTGGAGGGCATCATGGCTAAACGCAGGGATGGACGTTATTTTCCAGGCAGACGAAGTGATTCATGGTTGAAAATAAAAATCAGGAATACGGCAGAATGTGTGGTGATCGGGTACAATGAAGGAAAAGGAAACCGTAAAAATGTTTTTGGCGGACTACATCTTGCTCAATGGGAGGGTGATGAATTGGTTTACCGTGGAAAAGTAGGAACCGGATTTGATGATGCCACGATAAAAGAAATTTTCTCACGAGTTAAAAAGTTGAAAGAAATCAAGAAGCCAGTTGAAGGCAAGGTACTCGATGAAAAAGTATCCACCTGGGTGGAGCCGAAACTGATGCTGGAAGTGACGTATGCATCCTTAACTCCGGTTAAGAACTTCAGGGAGCCGGTGTTTGTACGGTTGCGGGAGGATTTGATGGTGTAGGTATTAAAAGTTGGCATTATGCCAACTTTTTGCTATTTTTGAATTCGTGAACATCATTAAGCGAAAAGCGATTATGGATTTTTGTTTTGGACATTCCGATGCAAAAACGGCTTTAAATACATGGTTTGCTGTATGTCGAAAAGCAGATTGGAAGACGTACCATGAGTTGCAGCAAGATTTTCCAGAAGCCTTTCCAGTTGGTGATAATAGAGTTGTATTTGATATTAAAGGAAACAGGTATCGATTAGTGGCAAGAGTTTTATTCACGTATAAACAAGTTCAGATTAAATGGATCGGAACACATCATGAATACGATAGAATTGATGTTAAAACGGTAAAAAAATATTAAGTATTTATATGTGGACAATCATTCAAACAAAGCGTGAGTATGATCGGGCAGTCGCTAGAATCGAAGAGCTGTCTGTAAATCCGCCTTCTCCAAAATCCGCAGAGGGTAAAGAACTGATGCTTCTTGGGTTTCTTGCATCGGAGTACGAAGAAACGAACTTTCCAATTCAGTATCCTGACCCGATTGAAGCAATAAAAATTAGAATGGAGGATCTTGGTTTAACGGTAAACGACCTGCTTTCTGTTTTTGGAGATAAGGGCACGGCATCAAAAGTATTGAATCGTCAACGCGCACTTTCGCTTTCCATGATCCGTGGGCTCGCGGAAAAGCTTTCATTACCCGCTGAACTATTGATAAAGCCGTTGAGTCACGAATTTCATTCTGAAAAAACTACAAATGTGGCTGAGCCAAGGGGTAAATATTCTGTAAAGAGAAAGCCAAAATGATTTTCAGAATGTTGTTCAACTGTAAACAGACGTGATCATTCTTATTACTTACAAGTTTCATTTGATCTATGTTTGATCTCTTGCTAAAGGAGAAAGTATTGTAAACTTTAAGGTGTATTCTAAATCTTGGGTTATTTTTTGTTTATTGAGGTTTTTTTGTTTTATTCTAAGTGATATGAATTATTTTAAAAAACTAAAAGTAATACTATGCTGGAGAGTATTTCCGTTCTTGGTTTTGCTTTTATTGGGTTCTTGTGCTGAACAGGAATTAATGGATCATCCTGATTGTCTGATTAATTACTTTTATGATGGTGAGTATAGTTACTTATTTGATTATGATAACCAGCATAATTTATCAAAAGTTAGAATGGAGTTAAATGACATTGAAGCTGAGATCAGATATTCTTATTTCTCTGATCGCATTGTTTTGAATTATGGAGTTAAGGAGAAAGGAGGCAATAATGTTGAGCTATTAGATGGGCAAAGAGTTGTTTGGACAAATGAATTAGGATTTCCTGTTCTTATAGAAGAGGAGGGTCTTACAATAACTGGCTATGCGAGGTATTACCTTCGTTTTGAGTACAATAGTGATAAGTTGAAATACATGATAGCCGATTATGGCTATTATGGAGATAATAATAGTAAGGATTCAATTGTTGTAACAATGTTCGATAGTAACAGCAAAAATATAAGCAAGTTGAAGAGTTATTATTGGTTCAGCCAAGAGAATAAGTGGATGGAAGGAGGTACACTTAATTTAACTTACTCAAACAATATAAATCCATTTAATAAATTGTATTATGTATCTCTCACAGAGAGCTCAACATCGACAATATTAAGTTTCTTTAATGAGAATACTGAATCAGCGTTTACATTATTGAACCCAGATGGTTCTGTTTTTTCCAATGTAGTTTACTCCGATGAAGTTAATAGTAAAGGGTATCCTCTTTCGAGTACACAATATTACTTGGATCCGAACTTAAATGATACACCTATACAAATTGCACATTCTGAGTACAAATATGAGTGCAACTAATACTGTATCAGGGTCTTATTTACCCGTGATTTTACAAAACCGATCCTTCACTTTCTTATCAATCGGGTAGTTTAGTCTTTCTACCTTTTTTAAATCATTGCAGGCTTCTTCCATTTTATTCAACCGGTAATACGCAATCGCCCGATTATAAAACGCCACCCCATAATCGGGTTGATAGGTGATGGCTGCACTGTAATCTTCAATGGCTTCATTGTATTTCTTTTGTGCGACCAGAATGTTTCCTCGGTTAACCCAGGCTTTTACAAAGGCATTATCTAACTCAATGGCTTCGGTATAATCGCGGTAAGCACCGGTGAAGTCGTGAAGTTTTTCTTTTGCGATGCCTCGGTTTAGCCAAATTTCAGGATCAAGACGGTTTAGTCGTATGGCCATATTATAATCTTCCAGTGCTCCGCGGTAATTCTTTTTTAACAACCGGTAGTAGGCGCGCTCGAGGTAAAGATCAAGCATGAGTGAATCGGCATAGATGGCTTCTGTAAGTTGAACTTCGGCCTCATCGAAGTTTCCCGCTTTTGCTTTCGCAATGGCCAGGTTGTGTTTGGCGATGGGATGATTAGGATATAAAACCAATGCTTGATTGAAATCATCTTTAGATGTAAGGTCGTTGCAGGCCTGTTTGGCGAGCGCACGATTAACATAGTAATCCGCTTCATCAGGAGTTAACTGAATGGCTGAATCAAGATATTGCACAGCATAGCTGCAATTGCGCAAGGATGATTCAATCAGGCCCAGGTAATTATGTACTTGTGCATTAAGCGCACTTTGAGCGGTCATCATTCTATTGGTACCCGGACTATGAGCCGACTGCCGGTAAAATATGGTATTGGTTTCACCAGCGGGAAGTTGAAGTAGTTTCTTAAAGTCGACTTTGGCTTCAACAAACTTTTTAAGTTGAAACAGCAGTGCTCCGCGGCTCAGCAACACTTCATATTGGTCGGGTTTAAACTCCAAACTGATGGTATAATCCCGAAGGGCCAAATCGGGCTTATTAAGCCGATCATATGTAGAAGCCCGGGCGTTGTATGCCTCGGTGTAGGCGGGGTATTCGGCCAGACTTTTAGTGAAAAGCTCAACGGCATTATTCAATTGGCCTGAATTCAATGCTTTATAGCCCGCTTCCAGATGAGTTTCTGCCTGCTTAATCTTATCTTGAGCAAAGGCACTAAAGCCGGTGATCAGACAAAGAATAAAACCGAAGCGAGTCATATTGAATAGGAATCCTGCGTGCCTACCGAAGTAACGTAACTTTCTTCTAAAAAGCTCAAACTTTTAAGTGGTATTGGCGTTTTACTATTATGGATAAAACGAAAAAGTCATCCCGAAATTCTGCCAAGACTACTTCGGCAGAAACCATTATAGCTGCCTATCAGGAGCATGTATTGATGGAGGGAAAGCAACCTTTAACCATATATCGATTTTGTAAGGATATTGGTGCTTCGGAAAGTGAATTTTACAAGATAGCCGGATCGTTTGAAGCCCTGGAGAAGCTGATCTGGTCGGGTTATCTGGAGAAAACCATTACCCGCCTTGAAGGAGATGCTGATTACGCAAACTTTAGTGCCCGTGAAAAAATATTGGCATTTTACTTTACCCTGGCGGAGAGCTTAAAAACGAATCGCAGCTTTTGCGTGTTGATGCTAAGTCGTCATCCAAAACCGGAAATCATTCCTGGGTTTCTGAAGCCATTTAAAAATAGGTATGAGGAGTTTGTTAGTTCTATTTTGCGTGACGGTAAGTCTAAAGGTGAAGTTGCAGAGCGACCGTATCTCGATAAGCGGTACCCGCAATTGTTCTGGGTGCACATGAGTTTGCTGCTGCATTTCTGGAAAGATGATGACAGCACGGATTTTGAAAAGACAGATGCCTTCATTGAGAAATCTGTAAATCTTGCTTTTGATCTGATCGGCAAAGGAGCGCTCGACTCCGCCATTGATTTCGGGAAGTTTTTGTATCAAAGCAGAATGAATTAACCAGCAGGAACAGACACGTGAAAGAATTCGATAAAATTCCCGTTACTAAAGTGCAACGGGCTTCAAAGTTCATCGCTACCGGTGCAAAAATTGGCACTAATTATTTAAAACACTACGGGAGGAAGTTAGTGGATCCGACAACCACCCGAAGTGAATTGCATGAGGATAACGCCAAGGACATCTACAATTCGCTAAGTGAGCTTAAAGGAAGTGCCCTTAAGGTTGCTCAAATGTTAAGCATGGATAAAAATCTGTTGCCCAAGGCTTATCAGCAAAAGTTTTCCATGGCCCAGTATAGTGCACCTCCGTTATCCTATCCGTTGGTAGTTAAAACATTCCAGCAATATTTTGGCAAAGGACCCGAAAAGATTTTTGAAACGTTTACCCACACAGCTGTAAATGCTGCTTCCATGGGGCAGGTGCATCAGGCAACATTGGATGGCAAAAAACTAGCGGTCAAGATTCAGTATCCCGGCATTGGCAATAGTGTTAAGTCTGATCTGGCAATGGTTAAACCGATCGCATTAAACATGTTTAAGCTTAATCCGGCTGAATACAATGAATTTATTCAGGAAGTAGAGATGCGCATGATGGAGGAGACTGACTATACACTGGAGTTAACACGCTCCATTGATTTATCGAAACGAAGCAAACACTTAGAAAATATCGTTTTCCCCCAATACTATCCCCAATATTCTTCTGAGAAAATTTTAACGATGGATTGGATTGATGGTAAACCGTTGGGAGAAATGATCGGCAAGGAATTTCCAAAAGAAGCCGGACAAAAGCTGGGGCAAGCCATGTGGGATTTTTATCACTACCAGATGCATGATTTGAGAAGCGTGCATGCTGATCCGCATCCTGGAAATTTTATTATTACTCCCGACTATCAGTTGGGAATTATTGACTTTGGTTGTGTAAAGGTTATACCCGATTCATTTTATAACCTTTACTTCAAGTTACTGGACCGAAATCTATTAAATAACGCTCGGGAATTGGAAAAGGTATTCTATGATCTTCATTTCATTTACCCGGATGACTCATCGAAAGACAAAGCATTTTTTATGGAATTGTTCTCACAGCTTGTGGAACTGTTGAGCAGACCGTTTCAAGCCGACCAATTTGATTTCGCAGATACAAGTTACTTTGAATCTTTATATACCTTTGGTGAAAAGTTATCCAATCTCAAGGAATTGCGTGAATCCAAAAAGGCCCGTGGTGTGCGCGATGCGTTGTATATCAATAGAACCTACTTTGGGTTGTACAATTTACTACATGATTTAAAAGCAACCGTGCGCACAGCGGTTGTAACGGTTTAGCGGTTCTGATTATTCAGAAAGAAATTTATTCTAAACCGAAACATGGTCTCAAGTCGTGGTTGGCCTGCTATAAACTTTGTTATATTCAATGCAGCAGAGGTTCGGTCTCCGATCATTTTCCCTAAATCAAGGCGGAGAAACAAAAAATAGGTATCTTCTTCAAAGGATTGAATGTATTCGGGGTTTAATGAAATCCAGCCAGCCCATTCGTCAAGAACAAATGTAGCAGGCAAGCTTATGCTTAGCACATTTAACTTCTCCTCACTATCCGGATCTTCAAGGTCGGGCACGCCATCCCCACCGCCAAGACTATTTAAGCGGGCGGATGAGAATTGAAAATTGACTTGTGGAAATACATAAAAGGAAGGATTAGGTCGGTAAGTAAAAACAACTCCGGGCTTAAATATCCAGGCTCCGGCTCCACGTCCCAGTTGCTCATTACCAGTAGGTGCGCTCGCATCAAAAAATACCGATACTTTCTGTAAGCCAAGGGCATCTTTGGATTCAAAGGGGACACCGATGTAGCTAAATTTAATATCACCGATACCCGTGGTGTTTTCAAAGCCGGCAAAGTCTCCGCTGAAGATGGAATGAACCACCGGTATTGATATTCCCATAACATGACGTTTACCTGGTAAGCCGTAATGAAAGCCGGGACGGAAGGCGAAAAATTTATTTTCTGCAACAAAATAGTAGGAATCTAGGTCGATACTTACCCTGCTTTCCATATTGACGGGGCTGTAGGGTTGATGAGATTCTATTGCTGTTTGCGCCAAAAGTTTAGCGCAAACTGTAAAACAAAAGAAAAGTACCAGGGTCGAGACTCTGTATAAAATCATGTGGCTAAAGGTAATGCCATTTCAATGAATTTGCTAAAGAGGTTCATTATCAATACTTTAGTATTACTTATTTAATTCTTTAAACTAAGTATTATGAGAGCCATTTGGAAAGGCCACATCCGTTTTTCGCTGGTAACGATTCCTGTTCGGATTTACAATGCCATCGATTCTGCCCAAACCTTAAGTTTTAACCTATTATCGCGAAAGGGACATAACCCTGTGTCGTATGAGAAAAAGGACAAAGTAACGGGTGAAACGCTGAAGACTGAGGATATCATTAGAGGGTACCAATATGAGCCTGGGCAATTTGTAATCATCGACCAGGAAGATTTCGATAAGGTAAAACTGAAGAGTACGCGCATTATAGATATTGAAGGGTTTGTGCAGGCTGATGAAGTGCATGCCACATTATATGAATCACCGTATTACATAGGACCTGATGGTGATGTTGCAGCCAGAAGCTATGGATTATTGTGCGAAACCCTGAAACAAACAGGGCGTGTGGGTGTGGGGCGCGTTGTGCTTCGTGATCGAGAAACAATTATATTGTTAAGTCCGCATGATAACGGATTGATGGTTTATCGCCTTCGTTACCCGAATGAGGTGCGAAGAATACAGGAGGTGCCGGGTCTTTTGGAAACAACTTCAACCGATATGGAACAGCTCAAATTGGCTAAAACCCTGGTGGATTCTATGACCCGCCATTTTGTGGACATCGAGATGAAAGACAATTACACGGAGGAACTCAAGAAAATGATTCAGGCCAAAATTGACGGCAAGGAGATTATTACTGTTACCGAAGAAGAGCCTGAGGTGGTAGATATAATGACGGCCTTGAAAGCCAGTATTGAACAAGCCAAAAAGAAACCCATGGAAAAGGCTAAAGGAAAAGCCGAAGAAGAGAAAAAGGTTTCAGTTAAAAGGAAGTCTGCCTAGTAAATGTCACTAGACATTAATCACCAGTAATTAATATTCCTGATTCATCCTTACCTTTGCCTCATGGCGAAAGTGGTAAAATTTCCGGGGCCCGCTCCAGTTAAATTCGGTTTACAAAAGGCGCTGAAAAAAAAGCGCAGTGAACTGGAACGGCATGGCCAGCTTAACCTGTTTCAGGGCGGGCGGGTTATTAAGCTTGGTCAGTTATCAACTTTTGAAGAAGCGTTTTTGCTGGATGAGCAAGGCGATTGTATAAATGCCAAAAATCTTTACCATAAAGCTATTGAAGAAGGGGAGAGCCTGGCCGATGCCTATTGTAATTTAGGTATATTGGAGTCATGCGAAGGGAACCACCCCCGTGCTATTGATAATTTTACCCTGGCGCTAAAGGAAGACCCAAGACATTACGAGTCGCATTATAACCTTGCCAATCTGTATGCTGAAGTAGGAAACTACAACCTCGCAAAAGTGCATTACACCATCGCCATTGAGCTTGAGCCAAACTATCCCAACAGTTATTTCAATTTAGGCTTAACCCTTGCGGTAACCAAAGAATTCAGTGAAGCTGTTGAAGCCCTTAGCCACTTTACACGTTTATCACCTGCTGATGATCATAAGCAGGTCAATCAACTTATTGATCAACTTACTTCGTTGCTTTAATTCACACCAGCCAGAACGTTAGGAAAAACAGAATAAGCCTGTAAAGTTCAAGTGCAAGAACACGCTGAAAAATTCCAGTATACCTTTAATGATTTAACCACAACTTTTAGAGGTATGTTCGTGAAGCGTATACAAATTTTATTTGCTTAGTTGTTTAATTGTTCTTCTTGCCCTGGAAATAAACCCGGCTGAGCCATAGGGCAGATGATCTTCCAAAACTAAAAGTAATTCCTTTTTCAGGTCAGGCTTATCTCTGGCAATATTAGCTAACACGGTCATGGAAAACACCCTTACTGCGATGGGTTCTTTCGGATCCAGAAGATACTGAAAGCAAACGTGAGCAGCTAAGCCTTGTAATTTTGCGGGAATATTTACATACTGAAGTAGTCGAACGGTATTGCGTTTTATAGCATTATGCTGAGGTTCTTTTATAAGCTTTTGCAGGAGCAGTTTCAAGTAGGGTTTAACCAATTCCGGATTCTTCTCAACGCAAATGCTCAAAGGCCAGGAGGCTCGCTGAGTTAAACGGTAAGGCCCCGTTAAGAATAGGTTAATCAAGACTTGAAATCTTTGCCGATCGTTTCCGATATCGTTAACAATCCGCAATACTTGCGATTTACTGGAGGCTTTTAATAATTCTTGTTGAAGGTTCAATAGACTGATCGCTGATTTGATTTCTGATTATCCCAAAAATACTCAAATCATTTCTTTCGTTTCTTAATCTCGTCCAACATGGATTTTGGAATTTCCAGGCAGGAATAATGCTTGTGATGCTCCTGGTGCCACGCTATGCGCTGATCACGTGTAGGGTTTTCAGGCATGGGGTGAACGAGATGCCATTCCCTATTCAATTTCATAGTTCCAAATTAGATTCCATACTTGTCATTTGATATGATCATTGTCAGTGGTCTGCTTGATCTTGATCAGACAAATTCACAAAGAATTGAGCGACATTGAATAGTGATCATTAAAGATGGAAGTATGAAAAACACAGGAATATGGATAGATACACGCGAAGCGATGATTGTTCACCTGGAAAAAGGAGAGTCCATTCGCATTCTTCACGTCCTGTCAGACGCTGAACGTAAGCCTAAAATTGAAGGAGAGAAATCAAAACGGACAAAGCGGGGGGGTATTGGCTTTGATTACGAAAGCTCGCAGAAAAGCAAATTCGCAGAAGATCTGAAAAAATACTACACCAGGATTATACAGGTGTTACATGGAGTAGATAACCTTTATATTCTTGGTCCTGCTGGGGCAAAACTTGAACTTGAAAAGGAGCTTAAGAAGAATCCGGAGTTGAAGTCAAAGCTTTTAAAGGTTGAAGCTTGCGATAACTTGAGTGAAAATCAACTTATCGAACGGATTCGCCTGTACTTTGAATCAGTAGAATCCACATCGACAAAAAAGGTCAGGTTAGCACGCTAAGCGCTGTATCTGTACACACGTGAACCAGCTTCCCACTCTGACATTTGGTTGATAAGTTCCTTTTCCTGCGGGGAAAAGGTAGCTTCTTTTGATTTCCGGATGGATTGAAAATATTTTTCAAGACTCGGGAAGAATTGTAACCGATATTTAAAAACAGTTTTACTTCCAATGGCCTTTTTCAGGTCGCGAAGTGAGGAGCGATCATCAATCCAAAGCAGGTATAACGAGTTGCTTTCAGCAGACCCTGGCATAAATGGAAAATTTGATTTATCCAGATTGCGTAGTACTTCTTCCTTAAAATCCGGTTTTCCGGAAATATAAACAGTAATCCATTCAATAGAGAACACTCCTTCTTTCATCTTTCACAGTATTTACTTACGGGCTTCCGTGCAACCTCCAACGATAGTATGGTGCAGACGTATTCGTAAAAAATTATTTGTAACGTACTGTGAATCAATTATTTTATAGTTTCAATGCAATATAAACGAAAGTGGATGCATAAGGTTCTATAAAATGAGAAATGATTTGACTTATTAACAGGAAAGGAAAAAGTCTAACCCATGCGATGCTGAAAGATAGATACGGAAGCTCTTGTTGCTACCTGAGCTAATTGGTTTATTTTTACCTGTATTTTAAATGTGATGTTATGCCTGTGTTTAATACTCAACAAATATCGGAGATCAATACCCTCATTGCAGCCATTGAAAAGGAGATAAAGCCGAAATCCGAAATTGGCGCCCGCGACAAAACCTTTTTAACATCTGTTTTGAAAGCAAACAAAGTAGAAAAAAAGCCATTGTATTTTGCTTGCAAACGGGAGTACTCCGATTTTATAGTTTCCCATTTTGTGAAGGAAAAGGGAGCGATTAAAAATCGCTTTCATATGAATAACCAGTCTTGTATTTTTATTCTTACCTGAACGATATGAAGTAATCCGGTAACCCCTATGAGCAAGTTACCCCGATATGGAGCGAAGTACCATCCACAACATGCTGTAAGATTAGTCCGGGCGGGTCATGAATTCTTTGATCTGCTTGATCGTCTCATGGAGCAGGCCCAGCACACTATTCACCTTCAAACCTACATTTTGGTTGACGATGAAACGGGCGGAAGAGTTGTTCGCGCATTGATCCGGGCTGCTAGAAGAAACGTCAGAGTATATGTTATTGCCGATGGATATGCATCCCAGGATCTTTCTGATGAATTCATTCAAAACCTTTCTGCTAACGGAATATATTTTCGGTTCTTTGGCCCCCTGTTGAAGAGTAAATATTTTTATTTTGGAAGAAGGCTTCATCATAAGGTTTTCGTAGTTGATGGAATGTACAGTCTGGTAGGGGGTATCAATGTTGGTGATCATTATAACGACACAACGACAAATGTGGCCTGGCTTGATTGGGCGGTGTATACCGAAGGTCCCGTGAGTGCTACCCTGGAAAAAATCTGTGAGGCTCGTGTAAAGAATACAATTAACCGTTCGCATCAAAGGAAGGTTGCAACAAGTGTTGTAGAGGATGAAAAAAAGGGCTTGTTGGTAAGACTACGTATTAACGATTGGGTTCGTAGAAAAAGAGAGGTAACGATCAGTTATCTTGAAATGCTTCGTCATGCAAACTCACATATCACGTTGATTTCCAGTTATTTTATACCGGGTAACATTATGCGTAAGTATTTGGCCCGGGCTTCCGCACGCGGTGTAAAGATTAAGCTTATTGTTGCCGGAATATCAGATGTTGCTGTGGCCAAAAACGCAGAACGATTTATGTATCGGTGGCTACTTAAGAATAATATTGAAATTTATGAGTATCAACCCAAAGTTTTGCACGCCAAGTTGACAACGTATGACGGCAAGTGGGTATCTGTTGGATCTTACAATTTTAATAACATCAGTGAATATGCCAGTGTAGAACTTAATCTTGATATCCAGCATGAAGGCTTTGCACAAGATGTTGAAGCAAGAATTGCCCGGATTATAAAAAATGACTGTATTAAGATTACTGAGTCCATGCACAACCAAAACCAGAATTTATGGAACCGTTTTATTCAAAGGAGCTCCTATGATATTTTTAGGTTTGTATTTTTTTTATTTACTTTTTATTTCAAGCAAAAAGATTAGGTTGAAACTAGTTCCCGCGTATTCTTTGAAAAAGTGCCCGTATGGTTTTCTTATTCCAGTTCGCAAATCTTCCACGCTGTATTACTAACAGATTTTCATCCGGATGACTGAGGTAAAAATGAAATACAAATTCATTCTCGGGTGAGGCCCAACCCGTTATTTGTCCAAAGCGAAGATCATTAAATATCAATTTTCCATCTTTTCTTTTCACTGAATAATATCCTTGTGAGAAGCGGATCAGGTATTGAAGTGATTCATGTCCTGCTACTTCGTTCAGCAGTTCTTTATTTCTGCGGAAGTATTGAAAGTCGATTATTTCTTGTCGATCAAATACTGATCGGTGTGCAATGTGAAACCCACTGTCATCCTCAACAGCAATGAACCAAAGCCACGTGTTGAGCGGTGTGGGTGTAGTGAAGTAGCGTTTGTAGGCTATACCTTGTTTAACAAGTGCAGACTTTACATCTGTCTCAATGGTTTGTTTATTATAGAGTGCATAAAGTAAATATCCGGAGCTAAGTAGTAAACTGTACAGCGCCAATTTTCTTCGTGAAGGATGATTAGTTTTGAGAATGAGCAAAGCTATAGCTGCAATATCAAGCCAAGCGGAGAAGAAAGGATCGGCTACAAATAAAAAGTGAAATGAAATGCGCACATGATTGAAAGGTTCAAACCAGCCAGTGCCATAGGCATTACACCCGTCAATCAGTATATGAATAAGCATTTGTAGCCCAAAGAAGACCAACCAGGAGCGAAGGGGCATATCCGGTTTTCGATACCACCGGTCGGCAAAAAGTGAAAATCCAAGAGTAGTAAGTCCAATAAATAAAAAGGAATGCGTAAACCCACGGTGGGCCAGCAGGTTTTCTGAGAAGGACATCCAAAAGGAAGCTACAAAATCAATGTCGGGCAGGCTTTGTGCTATGGCGCCAAGCAACAATGCCGACTTACCAATGCGTTTGCCGGCCAATGCTTCTCCAACTACAGCCCCAAGGGCCAAATGCGTTATTGAATCCATTCTTATAGCAAGCTTCCTTTAACAAATTCCAAGATAAGACCATTATGGCCTCACCGCATATGATATTCGTCATTTCCATTGGGGGAGAACGATTTTCAGATTTTAGTGTTATAATGCAGATAATTAAATTCATGGCATGTCAAAAGTAAGTTTCGATAACACTCAAAGCGTCTTTTTTAAGGCCATTAAAGAAAAGGTTGACCAATATTTCATAGATCATAACCTGAATCCGGCAGGAAATTGGAGATTGTATGCCAAGGGATTATTTCAGGTTTTAACAGCCCTTTCATTGTATGTAACACTTGTATTTTTTACCCCAGCCCCCTGGCTGTCGATTATCCTTTGTGGGTTACTGGGTATTAATCTTGCCCTCATTGGTTTTAATGTGATGCATGAAGGTGGACATCAAAGTTTCTCAAAGCATTCCTGGATCAACAATATTTCAGCCTTTTCATTAAATTTTTTGGGTGGTAATTCGTCTTACTGGAAAGTAAAGCATAATGTGAACCACCATACCTATACAAACATTGAGGGCATGGATTCTGATATTGATGTTTTACCTTTTATGCGATTGCATGATGAGCAGCCACGCTACTGGTTTCATAGATTTCAGCATATTTATTGGGTATTGCTCTACGGCATATCTTACCTGGTTTGGGTTTTCTACGATGACTTTCAAAAGTACTTTACGGGTAAGATAGCGGTACACATGGAAGCCAGAAAGTGGAAACCGAAAGAACATTTTGTGTTCTGGTTTACCAAGTTCGCCTATGTTGGTGTTTACGTTGTTCTTCCGATTTTTATGGTAGGGTTGGTTAATGCACTTCTAGGGTTTTTTATTATTACGTTTATTACCGGCTTATTTATCAGTATTGTTTTTCAATTGGCCCATGTTGTGCAAGGCACTCAATTTCCTGCACCCGATCAACATTCGAACAAAATTGAAAACGAATGGGCTATACATCAGGTTACCACAACAGCAAATTTCGCCACCCGGAGCAAAACGTTATACTGGCTTTTGGGTGGATTAAATTTTCAGATTGAACATCATCTTTTTCCCCGGATAAGTCATATTCACTATCCACAGGTTAGCAAATATGTTAAAGAAGTGTGTAAGGAGTACGGGATTGTCTATGTAGAATACTCCTCTATGTTTAAGGCATTCTATTCACACCTTGTACATCTGCGAAGATTAGGGATGGCGTAGCAATTTTTTTGTTTTAGAACGTACTGGGGAACATCATTCCTTCCTTGTACCTTTGCGCCCTATTAAAACGTTTACGTTGTGAATTACCTTTCTGCTGAGCTGATTTCTAAATCTTTTAATGATAATTGGCTTTTTAAAGACCTTTCCTTAGGCATCGCGCAAGGGGAAAAAATAGCCTTTGTCGGTAATAATGGTGTTGGGAAATCAACGCTGTTAAAAATTTTAACTGGTGAACTGGCCCCCGATTCTGGAATCGTTGTCATTCGTGAGGGGATTCGTCTGGGCTATCTCACCCAGCAGCCCGCAGTAGATGAAAATCTGCAGGTAAAGGATATACTATTCAATGAAACAAATGATGTAGCCCGTGCGGTCAAGGAATACGAGGATTGTATCCACCATCCCGATGTAGCACCCGAGCGCATGCAAGCTGCACTGGAAAAGATGGAAGAGTTAAGTGCCTGGGATTATGATTCAAAAGTTCAGGAAGTTACCAGTAAGCTCGGTGTACCGGATATGGACAAAAAATTCAAGGAATTATCGGGTGGACAAAAGAAACGTATTTTCCTCGCGCAACTGCTACTGAATGAACCCGACCTTATCATAATGGATGAACCTACCAACCACCTTGATCTTTCAGCGATTGAGTGGCTGGAGAATTTTCTGGCCGGTCAACAGATTACATTGATCATGGTAACCCACGATCGTTACTTCCTGGATGCTGTCGCTACCGAAATTATTGAGCTTGACAGGCGTAAACTTTTCAGGTATAATGGAAATTATGCCTACTACCTGGAAAAAAAATCGGAGCGTGAGGAAATTCTAAAAGCTGAAGTAAGCAAGGCCCGTAATTTGTTGAAGAAGGAGTTGGACTGGATGAGGCGGCAACCAAAAGCCCGTGGCACAAAAGCAAAGTATAGGGTAGAAGCTTTTTATGAGTTGAAGGAGAAGGCATCTCAAGATTTAAAGAAAGACCGGCTTGAACTGGATATTAAAGAAGCACGGCAGGGAGGTAAAATACTTGAGGTTAACCATATGTCGAAGGCGTATCATGGTAAATCGATGGTAGATAATTTTTCCTATGTGTTCAAAAAGCATGATCGCATTGGGGTAGTGGGTAGTAATGGCATCGGAAAGAGTACGTTCCTGAATTTGATTACGCAACGGCTTAAGCCGGATGGTGGTGAAGTATTACCCGGTGTAACCACAAAGTTTGGATACTTTACACAAGATAACATGAACCTGAATCCCGCCAACCGGGTAATTGAAGAAGTGAAGGATATTGCTGAGTTCATAACCCTTTCGGATGGTTCTCAGGTTTCTGCTTCTAAATTTTTAGATAACTTTTTATTCGCCCCTGAAAAGCAATATACCTATGTGGAGAAATTGAGTGGGGGAGAGAAGAAGCGACTGCAACTGCTTAAGATGTTGGTAACCAATCCAAACTTTCTTATTCTCGATGAGCCTACTAATGATTTTGATATTGATACCTTAAACGTACTGGAAGATTTTTTGGAAAAGTTTACAGGCTGCCTGGTGCTGGTTTCGCACGACAGGTATTTTATGGATCATTTGGTCGATCAGTTATTTGTATTTGAAGGGGATGGTAAAATTCGTTTCTTCAATGGTAACTATACCGATTACCGGGATTGGATTGATGAGCAGGAAACACTGAAGAGTATTCGGAGTTCAGAAAAACCTGATGCTAAAGAATTACAACCTTCTGCTAAGAAAGTCTCTTTTAAAGAGAAGCAAGAATACGAGCAGTTGCAGGCTGAGATTGATTTACTTGAGGAACAGAAGTGTGAATTGGAAATCAAAATCAATTCTGGCATTGCAGATCATATTAAATTATTAGAACTCGGACAACAGCTACAGACAACAACCGTATTAATCGAACAAAAGACTACCCGGTGGCTGGAGTTGGCTGAGTTGGTTGAATAAATTTTAATCTAATGTTGATCGGACATTAGACATCAGTTTTTAAGTCGACTTTCAGGAATACACCAGGTAAGCAACTTACGGCATTGAGGGTGAAAAAAATAAGCGAAAACGCAATGGCTTTTTCGGCATTAACATCAGTATAGTTTGCTGCCATTACAAATACTAGTTCACGGGCACCTACACCGCCAATGGTAAAGGGTATTGCGGCAAAGAGGGAGGAAACAAAAAATACAGCAGCGTATTGATTTAATTCTGAAACGTCAATTTCCAGGCTAATAAATAAAATCAATGCAGCAACTAATTGAATACCTTGAACGAATATCGAAAGCAAGACGGACTTCAACCAATATAAATGTAGCGATTTAAAAAATCGACTAACAAAAAATGCGCTTAAGGGTATGATGGTAAGAATTCCGGTGATATTGAGTATAGTCAGGTAAGGATTTACCTGAATAATGGATAGGGTCAACAGGAGTATCAAACAAAGGAAGGCAAGAGCAATGGCACCGCTTATCCGATCGGCAAGCAAGGCACGTAACGAATTACGAAGGGGTGTCTCGAATTCTTTTTTTAATAAATACATCTTGTATCCATCGCCACCGATGCCCCCTAGTAAAAATAAATTATAAAACATACCGATGTAATAGAGCTTGATGTTTTCCCGAGCAGTAATAATAATCTGCTCCATAGAAAAGAAAAGGTTCAGCCGGTAGGCACTGATCACTTGCGAGAGGTTGTATAGAAGTAGTGCGCCTAAGACCGTGAGAATGGAAAGATGACTGATCCATTTCGAGGTTTCTTCGAGATCGATTTTATTCAAAACGATGTAAAGCGCTAGAACGGTAAGCCCTACCTTAACAATTACCTTAAACGGCTGGAATCGCTTATGCTGTTCCCCGAATGACTTCACGGATGGAATAGGTTTGCTTTTGTTGTGATTCGTAATAAATGCGCATGATGAGTTCGGCAATGATGCCGAATGTTAAAAATTGAATGCCGGCTAGCAATAAGGTTATAGCTAAGATCAGTATAGGTCGTCCCCAGATATCCTCACCTAAAATTTTGAGGATTAATAAGTAAATGCTGATTGCGCTACCTGCAATGAATGAGAATATTCCCAGCGGGCCAAAGAAATGAATAGGACGCTTAAAATACTTTTTAAAGAAGACCATAAGCAAAAGATCGCTCATTACTTTTAAGGTACGCCCCATACCATACTTCGATTTACCATAGATGCGAGGATGATGTTTAACATCCACTTGTGTGATTCGTCCACCCTGAATGACGGCCAGGATAGGGATGAAACGGTGTAATTCACCGTAAAGTCCCAAGTTTTTGGCAATTTCCTTACGAAAGACTTTGAGGGTACAGCCATAATCATGGATGTGTACGTTGGAAAGTTGACGTATCATTGCGTTGGCAATATTGCTCGGAATCTTTCTAAAAAATAACCCATCTTTTCTATTTTTACGATTGCCTACAACTACATCCCAATGTTCCGTCTTTAATTTTTCAAGCATGGCCGGAATGTCCGAAGGATCATTTTGAAGATCACCATCAATGGTGCAGATATAATTACCAGTTGCCTGGTCGATACCGGCAGCCATGGCTGCAGTTTGCCCGTAGTTATTGTTGAGTTGTACGAGAAGATCGCGTCCAGTCATATTGCTTTTTATGTTCAAAGAAGTTGAGTCAGTAGAGCCGTCATCTACCAACACTACTTCATAGTCAAAGCCGCTAAGGGATTCATGTATTTTTACCAGCAGAGGTGCAACGTTGTCTTCTTCATTGTAAAGCGTGACAATAATTGAAAGTTCTACCGCCATAGATTTCGTTAAGATTACCGTAATGTTTCCGAATTTTTAATGATTTATTTTATCGTCTAAAGATAGATAAATGAACACTTTAATTTGTGGGCATTCGGTTTTTTCTCGTTTATTACCAACGTTGTATGAATAATAAATTACTCACGGTATTACTACTGGCATTTGTTCTCTACACGGCAAATAACTGGGGCGTATCAATCTATATTTTAGATGAAGCCAAGAATGCATCTTGCGCGATGGAGATGATACAACGCAACAATTTCATTGTACCCACTTACAATGATGAATTGCGTACTGACAAGCCCCCGCTTCATTATTATTTTATGATTATTGGGTATAAGTTATTTGGTGTAACACCCTTTGCCGCTCGCTTATTCTCTGCCTTGGCTGGCTTAGCGTTGGTATTGCTTATTTATACTCGTGTTAGAAAACATGTTAATGAATCGGTGGCTTTCTATACTACTTTAGTCCTTTTGGCATCACTGCAGCTTACCGTGCAATTTCATATGGCCGTACCTGATCCTTACCTGATTTTATGGATGGCGCTTTCAATTTTGGCAGTTTACGAAATTATTCAGGGAGATAAAAGGGCAACCTATGTTCTTTACATCAGTGTAGCGTTAGGGTTTTTAACCAAGGGCTTGATTGCGATTGTTTTTCCAGGAATGATTGCTTTCGTTTATTTACTTTGGACAAGATCCATGAATTTGTCGATGATAAAGCAATTTAAGCTTTTACCAGGTATACTGCTGTTTGCTATTCTTGCCTTGCCTTGGTACCTGGCTGTTGGGCTGGAAACAGATGGGGCCTGGCTTAGAGGCTTTTTTGTGGATCATAATGTGAATCGGTACACGGCTACCATGGAAGGACATCGCGGATTTGTCTTGGCGCCTTTTCTTTTTCTATTTATAGCTTTGTTTCCATTTTCTGCCTTTAGTATACAGGCTTTCATATTGACCTATCGAAGGAGAATTGAGAATCCCTTTCTGTCTTTTTGCGGACTTGCGGTATTGTCCATCCTTCTATTCTTCTCATTTTCTAAAACCATGTTACCTGGATACATTGGGCCGGCTATTCCGTTTATGGCTATCGTGCTGGGAAACTATTTTAATGACCTAAAAAATGACTATCCTGCTAAATCCAAAATCACGTTGTTCATTGGGATATTCATTTTGCTTATTTCCGTGGGTATACCTGTGGCTGCCTACTTGGGATTGAAATCTGATGAACAAGGAAGATCGCTCGTGAAGTATAGTCTTTTATTGCTCTTTATTCCAGTGGGCTCACTAATAGGCGTTCTTTACATACTAAAGGGAAGTGTGCATCGCATGCTTGTGGCGTGGAGTATTAGTTGGATGCTAGTGATGCTCCTGTTCTTTTATAGTATATATCCTGCCCTTGACAAGCTTAATCCGGTTATTGATAGCCGTGAAATTAGGATGCATTATATTGGTTATAAACCGGTTGTTTATGGTAAATTCAATGCTGCATTTGTTTTTGAATACCAACAGCCAATACCGAGGGTCTTATCCGTTCAAACGTTAAAGAAATTTACAGAACCGGGTAGTGACAAAATAATGATAGTTACACGATCAAGCTACCTAGATGAGATTAAAGGCATAGGAAACTTTCACATAATTTACCGTAATCGTGATCTTTTTGAAACCAGTGAAACGGTTATTCTCGTAAATTGAACCGGTTCAGTAGAAGTGAAAGGTTTCGAAAGCGTTTATTTCTATTTAACTGCAGTCGTTTATTCATCCATCCGTTCATGCCCCCAGTCAAAATAGTATAATAACTTATAAAAGCAGTAACTGTTCCTATTACTGCACCGATTGCCACATCCATGCCGAAATGCTGGAGCAGGTAAATTCTGGATATTCCTACAGATAAAGCAAGCAAGGAGAATAGAATAGTGAGAAGTCTGCTTCTGAAGAACAATGAAATAAGGACAAAAAAGGCAAATGCTGTAGCCGTATGTCCGGATGGAAAAGACATAGTACTGTGTACCTCGACACCTGGAACAAAATACAACTGATCAATATCAAGTACCGCTTTAGGTCGACCAGCCTCGGGAAAAAGTAAGTGCTTAAAAATGGAGACGATTATGGCGTGTGCTAAACCTGCGACAATCATTATTAAGGCGTATCCGTACCGGTTGAATAACAATACGATTAATATAGGAATAAAGTAAAATGCATTACCAAGGTTAGTGATAATGGCAAAATATTGGTCAAGGAGGGGGGAGTGTAAACCATTAATCAGTAATACTTCATCGCCATGTTTAATCCAAAGCGAAAGAAAAAGAAGTATTAAAGAAATAATGGAGTAATAGATGAGGTTAAAACTGAAAAGCCTCTTTTCAGATTGCATATTACCTTTGGGTTTTTCAAAGGTATTTGTTAAGGCTTACCTCATTGTGAATCGTTTTTTATAGGTATGTTAAGAAGTGGAAACACATCTAACATTGATGAAACAGAAATTTCACGCAAAGTTCAATTGTACTTGTTTTTAGCGTAGCATAGCAAAATGTTAAGCTAATCCTCAAAGTAGATTTGATTCCTGTATGTCAGGAGGTTGCATCGATATCTTTATAATGACGCATTAATTAAAAATGTCGCAGCAAAAGCTATGATGGCATAAAGTTCCGGGAACACAGCCAGGATAAGCGTTTTTCCAAACACATCGTGTCCACCGGCAATGGCATTTATACCGTTGCCACATACTTTACCTTGCTGTATGGCGCTAAACAGGCCAACACCACCCATCATTATGCCTGCGCCTAAAATGGCTGCACCTTGCAGCATAGTAATGCTTTCGGTTAAAACTCCTGAAGCATTAATTGTATAAAAGCTTGCAAAGCCGTACAAGCCTTGTGTGCTTGGCAAGGCGCTTAGGAGCATATAATTGCCGAAGGCGTCCTCCTTTCGCTTTAAGGCACCAATAGCTGATTGCCCGCCAATACTTACACCAATGGCACTACCAATCCCTGAAAGGAATACCATAATACCCAGACCAATGTATGCTAATGTGATTTCCATAGTATTTGATTTTATGTTTTGGTACTTGATTCTATTGAATTTTTACTAAAAGTTTTAAAGGGCTGTCCACCCCCTATGAAGCCACTGTTTTTATAAAACTCGACAAAGGTTAGGCGCATTGGGTGAACAAATGCACTGAGTGTAGAGAGAAGAAAGTTTATGGTGTGACCTATTAGCAATACGAGAATAAACAAAATGAATCCCACATAGGAAATATCTTTCATGGATAAAGCAATACTGTTTACCACAAGGCCAAGAATTGCACTTGCCACACCCAACGCGAATAGCCTGATATAACTCAACAGATCACCTAAAACACCAGTGATGTTATATAAGTCGGCTAATCCTAATCCAACGGATTTGATCCAACCTTTATCGGGTGCACCAAAGATTACAATTCCTGCTAAGGCCGGCCACATCAGTATTCGGGATAATCCCGGTAATAGATTTGCAACAAAAACATCCACCAGGCATAGCAATAAAACGATCCAGCTTATCCGGGATATAGCGTGTATGAATCCCCGGAATTTCCATTGCTTATAAGCCTGAACACCCATACCAAACAGGATTTGAGTGAATCCGATGATGAGCGCAAGGTTAAACAACTGATCCTGGTTCAGAAACAGGGAGCTCATATTGTCTGCCACAGGCAGGTTAATCATTTCAATGCCAAAGAGCGTTCCCGATAAAAGACCTGCTGCAATAGTGGCCAGCCCGAATAATTGACCCAACGTTGCATAATTATAATACGCCTTGCTAATTCGAAGTTTGAGAATGGTAGCGAGTACCAGAATTACTACACCATACCCAGCGTCACCAAGACAGAGGCCAAAGAATAACAAAAAGAAGGGCGCGAACAGCACGGTTAAATCGAGTTCATGATAATCAGGAAGGGAAAACAAGGCTCCGATAGGTTCAAAAAGTTTTGTGAACTTGTTGTTTCGCAACAACACAGGTGGGTTATCAGTTTCTGTGGGTAAGGATTTCACATAAACGGTTCTTGTCTCGCGTAGAAATTCCAAAAGCTTTTGTTCAACTTCAAGCGGACACCAGGCTTGTATCACAAAAAGGCCACGGTCATAAACAGGCGCTGCGGAAGTATTGGCCAGGTGATAGTTAAGTTTATCACGGGCTTCTGACAGTCTTTGATTCAATACGTTGCTAAGGCTGGAAGCGTAGTAATCGAGTTTTCGGTTGAGGTGCTCCACCCGCTGTTGGAAATGCCTTTGTTTTCCAATCAGTTCATTAAGTGATTCTTCCGGAAGTGCAATGGGGGCTATGGGTAGTTCGTCATCCGGTCGCTTAAAGAGAATAAAATAAAGATTACCCTTTTGTCGGTTAATAATTTGTAAATGAAATTGTTGTTGCCATTCCGGTAGAAAGTGCCGTTCGGGATATTCAAAAAACCTGGCTTCAAGTCCTGCTTTCTCTTCCAGTTTATAGATGTTGCCTTTATTAAAATTACCCCAGGGTTCAAGCATTTTTATCTCAATAGCCAGAGCTTCCACTTCATTGCCAGCCTTTTCCAGTTCATTCTCCATGGCTGAAATTTCCTTCAACGTAGGATGCCGTTCGGTATGATTGATTTCCAGAATCTTAACCTTCCGTTGCTTAAATCTCCGGATGGCTTCTTCTGTTTCACGGATAATGAGGGATAGTTCTTCAGTAATCGCATCATCCTCTGCCTGTCGGGTTTGAATATGCACCAGCCCCAGATCCATAAGCTTATCGATGAAGGCTTCTTTATTCTGGTGATGAAGCAACATACTATAGTTGACCATGGGCACAATCATGTCGCGGCAATTTATTCGTTTCTTTTTTTTAAAATTTTCTGTGCTGCTTTACTTAAGTTTTCCTCGTCTTCCAGAAAGCGCTTTATCTTCCGAATACCTTCCAGGTATTCAGGAATCTGAACCTTTTCGTATAAGTTCACTTTTTGAGTCGTTTTTTTTCTCGCCAGTTCCAGAATTTGAGTGGCCCGCTGGGATACCTCCTGAAGTAAGCTTAGTTCGGTAAGTTCTTTTAATATATGAATACCATCCATAAACCAATCCGGTTTGTGATACTGACTTATTTCTTTTATGTCAAATTCGAAGGTATTCAACACCGGGATTTTTACACCTGCTATTGTTTTATCCTTATAAGTTGTTGTTTTAATTGAAACCAGGTTATCTTCAAATTCAACCCAAAGACGGGCAAGGTGTTTTATTTCTTCTTTGCGCTGAAGTAGTTTTTCTTCATAATCCTGGGCAATCTGTTTAATGCGTTTGATTTCCATGCGCAGGGCGGATTCTTTGCTCTTGAGTGTAGGCAAAGCCTTTTCTCTGATTTTGAGTTGTTCACCCAATTCATACAAGGCGCTCTTATTATATTTAAAGCTCAGTGCCATGTTAGTTTTTATCTTTCCAATATCGATCCATCAGATCTTGCTTAATGGCCACTTCTTCCTTCTCAAAGTACTTACCGAAAAGTTCCCAGCTGGTGTCCAACATTACTTCAATTTCGATGTTCACATCAATAGCGAGTAGTTTCTCACTATATTCCTTAGCATAATTCAAACAACGCTTATCATAGTCACTCAAGTCAAACCCATTTTCCATTTTAGTTCGCGCATTGGCCGCATCGGAATATAAGCGTACGGCTGTATTCATCACCTGGGGATGATCTTCCCGTGTCTTTTTTCCGATAACGAGTTGTTTCAATCGCGATAAACTGCGGAAAGGATCGACAATGGTTTTGCCAATTTCAGAATCTCTGCGTAAAAACAATTGACCTTCTGTTATGTATCCGGTGTTATCCGGAATGGCGTGCGTAATGTCACCACCGGAAAGTGTCGTAACGGCAATAATGGTAATGGATCCTCCGTCAGGGAACTGTACAGCTTTTTCATAAAGCCGGGCAAGGTCACTATACAATGATGCGGGCATGTTATCCTTTGAGGATATTTGATCCATATTGTTACTGACAATACTGAGTGCATCACAATACAATGTAAGGTCAGTAAGTAAAACAAGTACCTTTTCGTTTTTGTCCACCGCAAAATATTCGGCTGCTGTTAAGGCCATGTCCGGTATTAACAAGCGTTCAATACTCGGATCTTCGGTGGTATTGATGAATGATACGATACGATCCAATGCTCCGGCATTCTCAAATACATTTCTATAGAAAATATAGTCATCGTGCGTAAGCCCAATGCCCCCCAGTATAATCCGGTCAGCTTTCGCGCGAAGTGCAACATCGGCCATCACCTGGTTGTATGGTTGTTCAGGGTCTGCGAAGAAAGGGATCTTCTGGCCAGTAACAAGCGTATTGTTCAAATCAATACCGGCTATACCAGTCGGAATTAATTCAGAGGGGCGCTTTCTTCGGGTTGGGTTTACGGTTGGACCACCCAATGGACGATTTTCGCCTTCAATTTCGGGGCCATCATCAATGGGTTTTCCGTAAGCATTAAAGAACCTTCCCGTAAGTTCTGAAGAAACTTTTAGCAGTGGAGGATTGCCTGTAAACATTACTTCAGCGTTGGTCGGAATACCATCTGTTCCCGAGAATACCTGTAGGGTTACCTTATTACCCATAATTTTTACTACCTGTGCAAGCCTTCCATGCACTACGGCCATTTCATCATACCCTGCCATGTTGCTTTGCAATTCGCACGTAGCTTTATTGATGCGGGTTATTTTGTAAAAGATCTTTTGAAAGGCTTTGTATTCCATAGATCAGGAAATTCTCTTTTCGTTTATAATTTTTTTAAACTCCTTCAGAAGTGTAGTAAAGGTCTCGCTTTCAAATTCGCTGTAATTGAGTTGCTTCAATACATTGATAATTCGTTTAAAATATCCTGACACTTCATCAAAAGCAGTGAACTTGAAATCCATGTTGCTGATTTGCAACACCAATTCCAGCATACTGCGTTGTCGCTCAATGGGCGTCATGGCGTCAATCGCATCAAAAGCATCCTGTTGAAGAATAATAAAGTCGATGATCTCTGCTTTCCAAAATTGAATATGATAGTCTAGTGGCACTCCATCATCACCCAGAATGTTGATTTGGTCGCGAACCTCTCGTCCACGAATTAATATATCTTTAGCTTTAATTACCTGTTGCACCCACCGTGTAGAGATGTGTTGGTGCAGGTAATTTTGCATTTCAGGATACTCCAGGTATTTGGAATAACTCTCTGTTGGATCAACCGCGGGATACCGTTTCTGATCGGCCCGCCTTTGGGAGAGGGCATAAAAACAACGGGCTGCTTTTTTAGTAGCTTCCGTAACCGGTTCTTTCAAATTACCGCCACTGGGTGATACCGTGCCTAGAAATGTTATGGATCCGGTTTCCGTATTGTTTAGAAAAACGTAACCGGCACGTGCATAAAAATTAGCGATTACTGCGGTAAGATCCATGGGAAATGCATCCGGACCAGGTAACTCTTCAAGTCGATTGCTCATTTCTCGTAAGGCTTGTGCCCAACGTGAGGTGGAGTCAGCTAAGATCAGCACTTTCAATCCCATATTCCGGTAGTACTCGGCTATTGTCATGGCAGTATATACGGAGGCTTCGCGTGCAGCCACCGGCATGTTTGACGTATTGGCAATAATGATGGTACGCTCCATCAGCTTTCTTCCGGTATGTGGGTCATCTAATTCAGGAAACTCTGTAAAGACATCTACGATTTCATTAGCGCGCTCACCACAAGCAGCATAAATGATCACATCGGCAGTGGCTTGCTTGGCTATGGCATGTTGTAAAACAGTTTTACCTGTTCCAAATGGTCCTGGAATGAATCCGGTGCCACCTTCCGGGATGGGTACTAACGTATCGATAACCCGTACACCGGTTTGCAGCATAGCGAATGGGCGTACCTTTTCAGCATAGAATTTAATAGGTCGCTTAATCGGCCATTTTTGAACCATGCTAATCTCATGTTTTTCACCTTGGCTATTAATCAGTACAGCCACAACCTTATCTACCGTATAGTCTCCTTCCGCAACAAGGGATTCAATGGTGTACTTTCCTGCTATTTTAAAAGGTACCATTATTCGATGCACCACCGCGTTCTCTTGCACCTGCCCTAGCCAATCGGATGCCTTAACCTGATCACCTTTCTTAACCAGTGGTGTAAAACGCCATTTTTTACTAGCGTCAAGTGCAGGGCTGTGTTGTCCGCGTTGGATGAACATGGATTCGAATTTATTCAGGTCATTTTGGAGGCCATCATAAATTTTTGATAACATACCAGGGCCAAGGGTAATCTCCAGCATTTCACCGGAAAACTCCACCACATTGCCAACCTTCATGCCGCGGGTACTTTCAAAGCATTGCACAAAAATGTCATTGTTGATGATCTTGATGACTTCCCCAAGCAAACGCTCCTGGCCAACGTGTATATAACAGATTTCATTCTGCGTCACGGGTACATCGCAGGCAATAACCACCAGGTTGGCAATGATACCCGTTACTTTGGCTACTTTTTCGGATGAATTGCTCATACGGTACTATATTTTTCAGGAAGCTGGTGATCTTTTAAAATTGAGTTGAGCAAGTAACCAAGTTTTTCCTGGCCTGGCTGCTCACTATAGGTAAAATTTCGGTTTATTAGTTGCAATTTGATTGCGTAAGTCAATAGACGCTCAATTCCAAATTCCTGCGATGAGATTTCTTCCAGGTAGTGCCAACGCATCTCATTGATGATGGACTCGCGTAAAGCAATGTCGGGATTATCAAAGTGACGTAATACTTCTCTAAATTGAAAATCCCAGGCCTGTAAATCAATGGCATCAGGTTTGATATTTCTAAGGTATTGGGCTTCATAATGATTGCCTAATACTTCATCCGCTGTACTTAAATTGAATTTAATACTGTTTAACCAAATCAGAAGATTTTTTAAATTTTGATCGAAATACAACCATTTTCGCAAAAACGTGTTGGGTACAAGTTGAGACCAATCAATGAAATAGGTTGTGGCCTGGTTAATTAAATTCTTTTCACTGGTACGCTCCCAAAGTTTACGTGTTTCATTAGTAAAAGTATGAAGAAAATTAGGAAGCGTATCGGGTAATAAAAGCATGGACTGAAGTTCTTCTTCCGAAAAGTTTCCGTACCGGTGCCATTTAGCATTGGATTGCTTGATTAACGAAACAAAATTTTCGATGTCGTAATGGTAAAACAGTACTTGGTATAGTCCCTTGTCATTGGGGGTGAGTTCATCAAAGATAAATTCGCGAAAAAGCACCAAATCATATAACGGATTCTTATCGCTTAAGTCCAGTTCAGGAAGCGATGTTATCAGGTAATAGTAGCCTCGGCTCATCAGTTAAGCTTCTTTTCCAAATAGTAATTTATATATACGTGGCCGTGCAAAGGAACTGAAATAGTGTTCAAAGTCTTCATCTGTAAAATTTACTTTAAAGCCCTGGTCAACAGCATCCACCTGGAAACCATGTTTAATAGCTCCGCTAAATTCTACACTGATTCCTGTTTTCAGCAAACTGGTCGTGCGTTCTGCCAGGTAATCGCGGTATTGATGATAGTCATTTTCCGGAAGTAATATGCGTAAACGCTCCTCACGACCAACCTGCGTAAGCCAGTGATCCATAAGCTTACTAATTAAGGTTTGCATGAACGCAGTATCCTGAACGGCAGATGTTACAGAGTCGTTTGTGAGTTTATAAATAACAAGGTTGGTTATCTGTTGCTTTAAATTCACCAAGGCATTACGGGCCGAAAGTTTCATTTCTGTTTCTGCCTTTAGCTTTATTTCAATCGCATTACGTTCTGCATTTTCGATTATTTGTTTGGCTTTAGCTTCAGCATCATCCACCAGGTTGCAGGATTTTTGAGTGGCATCGGCTATGATTTCCTTTGCCTGTTCTTCAACTTTTTCAATACCTTCCTGGTAAATTTTATCGGTTAATTGCTGTATGCTTTCATTCATAAACGTAGGTCATTATATGGCTCATAAATATAAGCCATATAAACGTTAAGCCTTTATTATTTCCTTTTGTATACAACACTTTTTAATCATTTAAAAACATGATGAAAATCATTGTGAATAATTATTTACATTCATGCCAAACGCATAACAATTTCTTAATAAGTTCGGTAAATAAGGTTAGCTTAAGGGCTAAAATCAAAAAAAAATGCAATGCAACTCATGACGCTTGATAGACTTTTGGGAATTGATTACCCGATTATTGTTGCCCCGATGTTTTTGATTTCCAATACCAAAATGGTGAAGGCAGCCCTCGATTGTGGAGTTACCGCTGCGTTCCCGGCATTGAATTATCGTACCGATAAAGAACTACGGGAGGCCATACAGGAAATAAAGGCATATACCCATAAACCTTTTGGGATTAATCTTATTGTCAACAAGTCGAACTACAAGTACAAGACACAACTCAATACGGTGGCTGAACTTAAGCCGGCCTTTGTCATTACTTCATTGGGTAATCCTAAAGAAACTATTGAAGCGTGTAAGCCATTAGGCATAAAAGTATTTTGCGATGTTATTGATCTGCAGTATGCTAAAAAAGTAGAAGCGCTTGGCGCTGATATGGTGATTGCAATCAATAGCAAGGCAGGAGGGCATACGGGTAAAATACCACCCCGGGAACTGCTTGATCTGCTGAAGACCAACATTTCTATTCCGGTTATTTCAGCCGGAGGAATTGCGACATCCGCGCATGTGCAGGAAGCGTTATCCATGGGTGCAGCCGGGGTATCAGTAGGCACTATTTTTATAGCCTCGGATGAAGCCGATGTAACCCCGGAATACAAGCAGGCTTTAGTTGACTATGGTGAAAAGGATATTGTGCAGACTACGAAACTATCTGGCTCCGCGCTTACGGTAATTAATACTCCGTACGTTCAGCAAATCGGTACAAAGGCAAATTGGCTTGAGCGTTTGATGCTTAAAAACAAATGGTTAAAAAAGTATGCTAAAATGATTGTGGCATTACGGGGTATCAAAGCAATTGAAAATGCCGCTTCAAAAGCTACCTATAAAACACTTTGGTGCGCAGGGCCCTCCATTGAGTATGTGCACAGTATTCGGCCAATGAGGGAGATTATAACCGGTTTAACGCATACGCTTGTACCGAGTGTTGCCCCGGTGGATGCCCGAAGCTAACGTATGTTCACTTACTACATGATTATGTAGGCTCATTTCTACTCGTGTATGTTTACTTTTATGTCAAAAACAACGACATCTTTAAAAATTAAACAATATGAAAACCTTATTAAGCCTTGTTCTGGTAGTTTCGTTATCATTTATATCGTCATGTGGATTGCTTGACGACCTTGATGAAATTTCTTTTGATACTGAAGTGACACTCGATTTTTTTGTTAATGAAACCGAGAGTTTTCCGGAAGGAGCAACCTATGTTGATCAGGCGTTACTAGATATCACTTCTGATCCGGATGTTGCAGAATACGCAGATAAAATAAAGGATGTGAAAGTAAATAAGATCACGTATGTAGTGACGGATTTAACACATTCCGGTATAACGTTTTCAAATGGAAAATTGACTACAGTATCGAATAACAAGGTGATTGCCACCCTGGTAAATTTACCACTGACTGAATTCGCAACGGGCGACTTTACTATTGATGCAGAGGGTTTTAGTCTGCTTTCGGCTCGGCTAAAGAATTTAGAAACTGAGACGATCCTTTTACAAGGAACAATTAGTGAAACCCCAATAGCCTTTAAGGTTGAGTGCATCTTTGATATTACCATTACGGCCGAAGTACTTAAGTAGTCTATAGACTTTATTTTTCAAAAAACGGAAATGAATGTGGTTGCCAGGTGTGGCTGTCGCCCTTTAGATTATCTTTGTAACTGATCACTTCCAGTTTTAACGGTATTACTTTAATTAACAGGTATGCTTCATTACGATTCGGGTAATAAGCCGACCATGCTGTTTTCCACCGTTTGTCTTTTTCTGACTGATCATTCACCAACGTGGCACGGCCATATAGCGAGATATAACCGTTTTCGCCATCCTGGTAGTATAAAGTTACTATTGCGTTCTTTTTAATCTCCTTCACCTTTCGGCTGTTTGGATTGGTAGCCAACCAAACTGTTAAGTCCTTCTCAGGTTTAAACGGATCCATGGTTCTTGCTCTTGGTATTTTCTTATCTAATGTGATGAGCACACACGTTGGCGAGGCTTCCATGATTTCACGCGCTGCGGATAGGATGGTGGAATCTGGCGTGGATTGACAATGGGCAGCAAATGAGGTAAATAGAAGTAAAGCGAATATTATTCTGTACATATTCTGGATAATTTCTTGTTCATGACAAAACTTTTGTCAACCTGAGCGAGCCAAAGGGTGACTGGTTTCCGAGTCATGTTTCGACAAGCTCAACACGACAAATAATTTCAATTAGTGCTTAAACTATCGCAATAGGCGCACTCAAACAACTATCGGGAATATTGAAGGCATTCACCAACGGTACGGCATCCTGCCGGACTTCCCAGCACAGCTGGTTTACCAACTTCCGGATGGCCTTTGTTTTAACGCCTTCCATGTACCCCTGCTCCAGGTACCAACCTTTATGCTTCTCCATGTGATAAAGCGCAAACAAATCACATAACTTTTTCAATACAGTTTTGCATCCACTGTCCTCTGTCCGCTCAATAGCCTGCTGAAACTGTTCGAGTATTATACGTTCAACATAGGCAAAACCCACTTCTACCAGGTGATGCTGACTCACATTAAAAGCATCAAATGAATCCATGCCCTCACCAATGTGGCGCTTTAAGCGTTTAGCGGCTGATGTTAAAATATCACGCTCGCGATACTTAAACGCATTAAGTTGAAATTCGGGATCAAGCAAATGTTCGTCATCGGTGTTACGAACAATTAACGGGTTCATTTCGGTAATGGACGTTTTAGCCTGGTCGGCAACATAGTTCAGTATGGTGAATACATTCATGTTGCTGAACTCCTGCCGGAATTCGGTGAGCCTGCTTTTGGCCACCAGTTGCATCAGCACGGTGTTGTCGCCTTCAAAGGTGCAGAAAATGTCCGTATCGGCCTTCAGCGCGGGCAGACGGTTGACGGCCATGTAGCCCTGTCCGCCGCAGCACTCGCGGCACTGCTGCAACGCGTCGAGGTTGGCCCAGGTGGCGTAGGCCTTCAGCCCCGCCGCCAGCGCCTCGATCTCGCGCCCTTCCTCTTCGGTGGCGACGGCGAATCGCTCGGCCAGCCGGCGCAGGGAGAAATGCA